>NZ_JAJJBY010000051.1:0-15634 GCF_022625245.1 Bacillus sp. TL12
ATACAAAGAAAAGAACGAAACAAGTTGTTTCGTATTTTTTTATTTATTTTTAAGAAAACTTATAAAGACAGTCAATCTTACCCTTAGGAAAATTCCTAAGGTCTTTTTTATATGTTCAAAATGAAACAAAGGGAAAAAATCTGTATAATAAAGAGCAGAGAATATTGTGAGTAAGGTAGGTGAAACCTTTGAATAAATATGAAATAAAGACAACTTCTTCTGAAGAGACGCAGAACTTGTCAGAAAAGTTAGGGAACCTTGTTAAAGAACAAGATGTACTTATTTTAGAAGGAGACTTAGGTGCAGGTAAGACAACATTTACAAAAGGTCTTGCAAAAGGACTTGGTGTGAAACGAGTGGTAAATAGTCCGACATTCAATATTATTAAAGAGTATAAAGGGAGATTACCACTATATCATATGGACGTGTATCGTTTAGCGGAAAGTGAAGAAGATTTAGGGTTTGATGAGTATTTTTATGGTGAAGGTATAACAGTGGTAGAATGGGCTCATTTAATTGAATCTTTTTTACCGAATGAGAAATTAAAAATAAGCTTGTTCCATACAGGTGATGACACAAGGAAAATTGTGTTAGAACCAAGTGGTGAACGTTATATTAGATTATGTGAGGAGCTATTACAAGATGAAAGTACTAGCAATTGATACTTCAAATTACGTAATGGGTGTTTCTCTTATGGATGGAAATACTGTTACCGGAGAAATCATTACGAATTTAACCAAAAATCATTCTGTGCGCCTTATGCCTGCAGTAGAACAACTTCTAAAGGAATGTAATGTAAAGCCGAAAGAGTTAGATAAAATCGTTGTAGCGGCTGGTCCTGGATCTTATACAGGGGTTCGAATTGGTGTGACGGTTGCAAAAACATTAGCTTGGTCATTGCAAATACCGATTGTCGGTGTGTCTAGCTTAGAAGTAGTGGCGGCGAACGGAGCTAATTTTCAAGGTGTTATTTGTCCATTGTTTGATGGACGTCGCGGACAAATTTATACGGGCCTGTATACATATAAAGAAGAGCAGTTATCTTCTATAGAAGATGATCGAATCGTTCTTATTGTGGATTGGTTACAGATGTTAAAAGATAAGGGACAACCTGTTTTATTTATCGGAAATGACGTAGCTCAACATAAAGAAACGATTGTAGAATATTTAGGGAACCAAGCTGTGTTTGCTTCTTGTACAAAGAACAACCCAAGACCAAGTGAGCTTGCATTTTTAGGATTACAAAAAGAGGAGCAAAGTGTGCATACATTTGTTCCAAGCTACCTCCGTTTAGCAGAAGCAGAAACAAAATGGCTAGAAAGTCAGAAACAATAGGGGTTATCATAATGGGTATTGCATTTAGAAAGATGACGACTGATGACATTCCTCAAATTGTAGCTATTGAGGAAGCGTCTTTCCCAACGCCTTGGACTGCTGATGCATTTTATCGTGAATTAACGACGAATGAGTATGCACATTATGTTGTCGTAGAAAAAGATGATGTGGTAATCGGATACTGTGGATTGTGGATAATTATTGATGAATCACATATTACGAACATAGCCATTTTGCCAGAATACCGCGGTCAAAAACTAGGAGATGCCTTGATGAAAGAAATAATGAATCAAGCAAGGGAAATGGGAGCGAAAACAATGACACTTGAAGTTCGTGTGTCAAATGAAGTAGCGAAACAGTTATACCGAAAATATGGATTCCAAAATGGTGGGATTCGGAAACGATACTATACAGACAATTATGAAGATGGTCTTGTAATGTGGGTGAATATATAATGGAAAAAAATACGATTATAATTGGTATTGAAACGAGCTGTGACGAAACAGCTGTAGCAGTTGTGAAAAATGGAAAAGAAATAGTGGCAAACGTTGTCGCTTCGCAAATTGAAAGCCATAAGCGTTTTGGCGGGGTGGTACCAGAAATTGCATCGCGTCATCATGTAGAACAAATTACAGTTGTACTAGAAGAAGCGTTAAAACAAGCGAACATTACATTTGAAGATATTGATGCAATTGCTGTGACGGAAGGACCGGGTTTAGTAGGAGCACTTTTAATTGGTGTAAATGCAGCGAAAGCAATTGCATTTGCACATAATATTCCTCTTGTTGGCGTTCATCATATAGCTGGGCATATTTACGCGAATCGTTTAGTGAAAGAACTACAATTCCCATTATTATCACTTGTTGTGTCTGGAGGACATACAGAGCTTGTGTATATGAAGGAACATGGTTCATTTGAAGTGATTGGTGAAACGAGAGATGATGCAGCAGGAGAAGCATATGATAAGGTTGCACGTACATTATCGATGCCTTATCCAGGGGGGCCTCATATTGATCGTCTTGCCCATGAAGGAAAGCCGACAATTGATTTACCTCGTGCATGGCTAGAGCCGGATTCGTATGACTTCAGCTTTAGTGGATTGAAATCAGCAGTTATCAACACTGTGCATAACGCAAAACAACGTGGTGAAGAAATTGCGCCAGAAGATTTAGCAGCTAGCTTCCAAGCGAGCGTAATAGATGTACTTGTGACGAAAGCAGCGCGTGCAGCAGAAGCGTATGATGTAAAACAAGTATTGCTTGCTGGTGGTGTTGCAGCAAACAAAGGACTTCGTGCACGTTTAGAGGAAGAGTTTGCAAAAAAAGAAGAAATTGAGCTTATTATTCCACCGTTATCCTTGTGCACAGATAATGCAGCGATGATTGCAGCAGCGGGCACAATTGCATATGAACAAGGAAAACGTGCAACATTGGCTTTAAATGCAAATCCAGGATTAGATATTGAAGCATAGTTATACACATAATTAACCACAACCTGTGGATAAAACCCATATTATCTGTTGATAATATGGGTTTTATTGTGAGTATTAAATGTGTATAACTTTTTTCTGGTTTGTTGATAATGTGGAAAAGTTATTTTTGTGTTTATATAATAAAGGTGGATATGTGTATAAGGTTGTGGATAATAGTGTTGAGGTCAGACCTTTGACTATTTGTATTGAAAAATAAACAAGGTAGTTGAATGGCTTTCAACTACCTTGTTTTCGACCTATGAATATATAGGGATTATACGTGTAATTCTTCCCATTCAGCCATAAACTTCTCTAATTGTTCTTGTTTTGTTTGCTTTGCTGTTGTAATTTCACTAGCTCTTTCATAATCAGCGTATACTTCAGGAAGGCATAGTTCCTCTTCTAATTTTGCAATTTCCTCTTCCAACGTTACAATGTTTTGTTCGATTTCTTCAATTTTTCGGGCACGCTGACGCTCCTGTTTTTTACGCTCTTTTTCTTCAAGATAATTTAATTTCTCTTGAGCAATAGTTTTTTGGACTGGTGCATCTTCTTCTTGTTTTTCAAACTCAGCACGTTCAATCATTTCATTTTTCTTTTCAATATAGTAGTCATAATCACCTAAATATTCTTGTGCACCAGCTGTCGATAACTCAACAACTGTAGTTGTGACACGGTTAATAAAATAGCGATCATGCGAAACGAATAAAAGAGTTCCTGGATAATCAATTAAGGCATTCTCTAGAATTTCCTTACTATTTAAATCAAGGTGGTTTGTTGGCTCATCGAGAATGAGTAGGTTTGATTTTTGCATCATTAATTTCGCTAGAGCTAATCGAGCTTTTTGACCACCACTTAGAGAAGATACAGGCTTTAATACATCATCCCCTGTGAATAAAAAGTTACCGAGTATCGTACGAATTTCTTTTTCCGGCTCTAGCGGATAATCATCCCATAATTCATTTAAAACACGCTTAGATGATGTTAAGTTTGCTTGTTCTTGATCATAATATCCAATAGATACATTTGAACCGAAAGAAACTTCACCGCTTAGTGTGTTTAATTTATTCACAATTGATTTTAATAATGTAGATTTTCCAATACCATTTGGACCGACTAATGCAACGCTATCACCACGGGTTAAGCGCATGTTTACATGTTCAATGATTGGTTCTTTGTCATATCCGATAGAAACATCTTTTACTTGTAATACGTCGTTTCCGCTTTGTTTTTCGATATCAAAGTGGAAGGATGCAGATTTAGAGTCACCTAATGGCCGAGTTAGTAATTCCATTCTGTCTAACTGCTTTTGACGACTTTGTGCACGTTTTGTTGTAGACGCACGGGCAATATTTTTTTGGACGAAGTCTTCAAGTTTCGCAATTTCCTCTTGTTGTTTCTCATAACGTTTCATTTCTTGCTCATATAGTGCAGCTTTTAAATCTAAATATTTACTGTAGTTACCAACATATCGTCTGCTTTCTTTATTAGAAATTTCATATACTTGTGTAACAAGTTTATCTAAAAAGTAGCGATCGTGGGACACGATTAAAATAGCGCCAGGATAGCCTTGTAAATATTGTTCAAGCCATGTTAATGTATCAATATCTAAGTGGTTTGTTGGCTCGTCCAAGATGAGTAAGTCTGGTTTTGTAAGCAGTAACTTCCCAAGAGCAAGTCTTGTTTTCTGTCCGCCACTTAACGTAGAAATTGTTGTTTGGTGTGTTTCCACTGGAAAACCAAGTCCACTTAAAATGGAGCGAATATCTGCTTCATATTGGTAACCGCCTTGATCTTTGTAGTCTAACTGTAGTTGATCATAATCAGCGAGTAATTTCTCGTACGTAGCAGTATTTGAAAAGTTCTCTTCCTGCCCCATTTCGTGCTCTAGCCTTCGAAGTTTCTTTTCCATTTGTTGCAGGTGAGAAAAGACAGTAAGCATTTCATCCCAAATTGTTAAGGTTGTTTCTAAGCCAGTATTTTGGGCTAAATATCCGATAGAGACATCCTTTGGTTTTATAATTTCTCCGCCATCGTGAGATAGTTCACCAGCAATTATTTTTAATAATGTAGATTTTCCAGCACCATTTCGACCAACTAGTGCAATACGATCTCTTGTTTGAACTTCCAATTTAATGTTTGCAAGAATTGTTTCAGCACCGTATAATTTTGAAAGCCCATTCACTTGTAATAAAATCAATGTTTTCACCTCAAATAATTTCTTAACTTTGCCATGTTTATATTTCTCAATCATACTAAAAATAGTGTATAGTTTAAAATAAAGAGAGAAGTCTTCTCTCTATTATACAAGGAAAGTCATAAGTGCTAAACTTATGTATTTGTTTTAAATCTGTGAACAAAGATAGGAAGAGAGGAGAGGTTACATGGATCAGCAAAAGATTCCACAGGCCACTGCCAAACGATTGCCTCTATACTATCGATTTATCCAAAACTTATCTCTTTCTGGTAAGCAACGTGTTTCATCGGCAGAATTGAGTGAAGCTGTAAAGGTAGACTCAGCAACAATTCGGAGAGATTTTTCATATTTTGGAGCGTTAGGGAAAAAGGGCTATGGATATAATGTAAATTATTTATTATCGTTCTTTCGAGAAACGCTTGATCAAGATGATATAACACGTGTAGCACTTATTGGAGTGGGTAATTTAGGGACCGCTTTCTTACATTATAATTTCACTAAAAATAATAATACAAAGATTGAAATGGCATTTGATGTTAATGAAGAGAAAGTTGGAAAAGAAATCGGAGGAATTCCTGTATATCATTTGGATGAATTAGAAGATCGTTTAACAAATGAGATACAAGTGGCAATATTAACAGTACCTGCTACCGTTGCACAAGCTGTAGCAGATCGATTGGCTGAAACAAATGTACACGGAATTTTAAATTTTACACCGGCGCGATTAAATGTGTCAGAAAATATAAGAATTCATCATATTGATTTAGCTGTAGAATTACAAACACTCGTTTATTTTTTGAAAAATTATCCACAATAAAACGCAGAGGAAATCCCTCTGCGTTTTATTGTTGCTTTTTCTTTGTAAATTTGACTAAGATAAGTCGAAGTGCCAAATTAAAATCAATTGTTGCCATAGCAGCAAACAGCAGTGTCCCAAAGTTCCAAATTGTATCTGTAACGTTCGTAATTGCGAAACGTGTGAAGACACATCCAAGAAGGAAATACAGTGCTGCCATGAACAATGGTGAGTTCCTCATATTTAAAATCCTCCGATAAATCCTTGCATTTTTTCTGCTTGTTTAATCATTTCTTGTATTTGTTCGTTACTTACTAGTACTTGAGTTATTGCGACTAATGTATTCATGGCAACGTGAGCCATAATAGGAACGATGATTCGTTTTGTTTTCACATATAGAAAAGCGAAAACAAGTCCCATGGAAGTGTATACTAACAAGTGTGTAAAATCAAAGTGAATTGCTGCGAAAACAAGCGAACTAATAATTGCCGCGATAAAGAAATTAAATCTTTTATAGAGAGTTCCAAATAAAATTTTTCTAAAGACAATCTCTTCTAAAATAGGGCCAATGATTGATATAACAATAAGAAACCATGGAGTAGCTCTTGCTATTTCCATCAAATCTTGTGTGTTTTGAGAACCAGGATTAATCCCTAATAATCGCATTTCAATATTAGCTGCAAGTATTTGAGCAAACATAGCTAAAAAGAAACCAATAAAAATCCAGCCGATTGTCGCAGGAACACTAGCTCGCTTCGTATCTAAATGTCTATCGCGAATATCGGTTCTAAGTAGCCAAAGTATAATACATAATGCAATGAAAAAGCTGATGATTGACCAGTGACCAGCCATGATTTGCATTTTTTGCTCTCGTGAAACTGCCATATTATCATATAGCCCTGTTTTGAAAAGGAGCCATATTCCAACAATTCCCGATAGTTGCATCAGAATATATGTAACTATAATCCACCAATATTGTTTTTTCAAATGGGTTAACCATCCTTTCTAACTCTAGTTTATGAGATAAGGCGAGATAACATGTAAACATCCCGCTGTGGGATACGTAATAACCGTTTGGATTATGATTTTTTTGTAAATCTTTATTTGAAAATGAAATAGATAACAGGAAAAAGCAGTGCCTATAGAGAAAATAACTTATGGCATCTTTCATATTGTAACATACGATAAGTGGAAAAGCCGATTCATATATCGCGTGCCTTCTTAATAATGGTTATAAGGGAGAATTATTTTTTAGAAAGGCGTATAGAAAAAGTTTATCTAGTAATTTGCGAAAAAATTATGATTTTTTTACTTGCAAAAGAAAATTAGATTATTTATTATTATAAGTGTGTTAGCACTCGTGGTCTTTGAGTGCTAATAAAGAAAATTTACATAGGAAAATGAGGAGGTTATTGTTCATGCTAAAGCCATTAGGTGATCGCGTTGTAATTGAGCTTGTTCAAGCAGAAGAAAAAACAGCAAGTGGTATTGTATTACCAGACACTGCAAAAGAAAAACCACAAGAGGGTAAAGTTATTGCAGTAGGTACTGGTCGAGTGCTTGAAAATGGTGAGCGTGTTGCTTTAGAGGTAGCAGCAGGTGATCTTATCATCTTCTCAAAATATGCAGGTACTGAAGTGAAATATGAAGGTACAGACTACTTGATTTTACGTGAAAGTGACATTTTAGCAGTTATCGGTTAATTATATACATTTTAAAAATCCAAGGGGGTCAATTATTATGGCAAAAGATATTAAATTTAGTGAAGAAGCACGTCGTTCGATGCTTCGTGGTGTCGACACTCTTGCAAACGCAGTAAAAGTAACACTTGGACCAAAAGGTCGCAACGTTGTACTTGAGAAAAAATTCGGTTCACCACTTATTACAAATGATGGTGTAACAATCGCGAAAGAAATCGAATTAGAAGATGCATTCGAAAACATGGGTGCAAAATTAGTAGCAGAAGTTGCTAGCAAAACCAATGACGTAGCTGGTGACGGAACAACAACTGCAACTGTATTAGCACAAGCTATGATTCGTGAAGGTTTAAAAAACGTAACAGCTGGTGCGAACCCAATGGGCCTTCGTAAAGGTATCGAAAAAGCTGTTGTTGCGGCAGTAGAAGAATTAAAAACGATTTCTAAACCAATCGAAGGTAAATCTTCTATCGCGCAAGTAGCTGCTATCTCTGCTGCTGACGAAGAAGTAGGTAAACTAATTGCTGAGGCAATGGAGCGCGTTGGTAACGACGGCGTTATTACTTTAGAAGAATCTAAAGGCTTCACAACAGAATTAGATGTAGTAGAAGGTATGCAATTTGATCGTGGATATGCATCTCCTTACATGATTACTGATTCTGACAAAATGGAAGCAGTCCTTGATAACCCATACATCTTAATCACTGACAAAAAGATTTCTAACATTCAAGAAATCTTACCAGTGTTAGAGCAAGTGGTACAACAAGGTAAACCACTTCTTATCATTGCAGAAGATGTAGAAGGCGAAGCGTTAGCTACATTAGTAGTAAACAAACTTCGTGGTACATTCAATGTAGTAGCTGTTAAAGCTCCTGGATTTGGTGACCGTCGTAAAGCAATGCTTGAAGATATCGCAATCTTAACTGGTGGCGAAGTAATCACTGAAGAACTAGGTCGTGACTTGAAATCTGCTACAGTTGCATCTTTAGGACGCGCTGGTAAAGTTGTTGTAACAAAAGAAAACACAACTGTAGTTGAAGGTGTAGGAAGCACTGAACAAATCGAAGCTCGCATCGGTCAAATCCGTGCGCAATTAGAAGACACTACTTCTGAATTCGATCGTGAAAAATTACAAGAGCGTCTTGCTAAACTTGCAGGCGGCGTAGCGGTAATTAAAGTAGGTGCAGCAACTGAAACTGAGTTAAAAGAACGCAAACTTCGCATTGAAGATGCACTTAACTCAACTCGTGCAGCAGTAGAAGAAGGTATTGTTGCAGGTGGCGGTACTTCACTTATGAACGTATACACTAAAGTAGCTTCTATTTCAGCTGAAGGTGACGAAGCAACAGGTATCAACATTGTACTTCGTGCATTAGAAGAGCCAGTTCGCCAAATCGCAATCAATGCTGGTCTAGAAGGATCTGTAGTTGTAGAACGTCTAAAAGGCGAAAAAGTAGGCGTTGGTTTCAACGCAGCTACTGGCGAATGGGTAAACATGCTTGAGTCTGGTATCGTAGACCCAGCAAAAGTAACTCGTTCTGCACTTCAAAACGCAGCATCTGTTGCAGCTATGTTCTTAACAACTGAAGCTGTAGTTGCTGACAAACCAGAACCAAATGCACCAGCAATGCCTGACATGGGCGGCATGGGCATGGGCGGTATGGGCGGCATGATGTAATTTCATCCGCTGGCGGAACATCCATCTCTATATAGAGGTGGATGTTTTTTTTGTTTTTTCATTTATATATCCATTTGAATTTTTCAATCTAGAAGTAAGTCGCGGTTATGAAAACAAAAGAAGATCTCCACTCGTTTTCTCTTTCTGTTTTTACGTGGCATAGCGCTAAAACAGGTACTGACCGCTTCTACTCGTGAACGGATCCTCTCTTCCATCTAAAAGGAATGGTTTTGTGTTAGTTTTTCAATCTGTATTTATATAGAAGTGGATGTATATGAAACCTCTATATTTATAGTGAAGAAAAGTTTTATTGTACAAGGAAAATAATTTCTGTAGAATTTTGTCGCTTTCTCTCTTGACCATATCGATACTTCATTGTTAGAATCTAGGAAGATAATATAAAACAATCCTTCATATATCCTCAATGATATGGTTTGAGAGTCTCTACCGGGTTACCGTAAACAACCTGACTATGAAGGCAGTGCGTCTTATATTTATAAAGAGCGGAATACTATCTTTATAAAGTCAGACCCCTGCCTTTTCTTTGTTATGAGACTGAGGGCGGAGGACTGGCTTTTTTTATTATATTGGTAATGCTTTTTGCCAAATTGGTGAAAATATTTATATACGAGAACTAACGTTGGGGTGATTATTTTGAAGAAACAGCACGATACGATTATCGTTTTAGATTTTGGGAGTCAATACAATCAGTTAATTGCACGTCGAATTCGTGAGTTCGGTGTATACAGTGAACTTCATCCACATACAATTACTGCAGAAGAAATTAAAGCAATGAATCCAAAAGGGATTATTTTCTCTGGTGGACCAAACAGTGTATATGGTGAAAATGCATTCCACTGTGATGAAAAAATCTTTGAATTAGGCTTACCGATCTTTGGTATTTGCTACGGCATGCAGCTGATGACACAACACTTTGGTGGAAAAGTAGAACGTGCAAACCATCGTGAGTACGGAAAAGCAGTTCTGAAAGTAGAGAACGAATCAAAATTATATGCAAACCTTCCAGAAGAGCAAGTTGTATGGATGAGCCATGGTGACTTAGTAACAGGTTTACCAGAAGGTTTCGTAGTAGATGCAACAAGTGAGTCTTGTCCAATTGCTGGTATGAGCAATGAAGCGCAAAAATTATACGGTGTACAGTTCCACCCAGAAGTACGTCATTCTGAGCACGGAAATGATTTAATCAAAAACTTTGTATTCGGCGTATGTGGTTGTTCTGAAGGATGGAACATGGAGAACTTTATCGAAGTAGAATTAGAAAAGATCCGTGAAACAGTTGGCGACAAAAAAGTACTATGCGCACTTAGCGGCGGTGTAGATTCTTCTGTTGTAGCAGTATTAATTCATAAAGCGATCGGTGATCAATTAACATGTATTTTCGTTGACCACGGTTTACTTCGTAAAGGTGAAGCAGAAGGCGTTATGAAAACATTTAGCGAAGGCTTCCACATGAACGTTATTAAAGTGGATGCGAAAGAACGCTTTATGAATAAATTAAAAGGCGTTGAAGATCCAGAACAAAAACGTAAAATTATCGGTAACGAATTTATTTACGTATTTGATGATGAAGCTTCTAAATTAGAAGGAATGGACTTCTTAGCACAAGGTACACTGTACACTGACATCGTTGAAAGTGGTACAGCAACTGCACAAACAATTAAGTCTCATCATAACGTTGGCGGACTTCCAGAAGATATGCAATTCAAATTAATTGAACCATTAAATACGTTATTTAAAGATGAAGTACGTGTATTAGGATCAGAACTAGGAATTCCTGATGAAATCGTATGGCGTCAACCGTTCCCAGGTCCAGGACTTGGTATTCGTGTATTAGGTGAAATTACAGAAGAGAAATTAGAAATTGTTCGTGAATCTGATGCAATTTTACGTGAAGAAATCAAAAAAGCAGGCTTAGACCGTGAAATTTGGCAATACTTCACTGCACTTCCTGGCATGCGTAGTGTAGGTGTTATGGGTGACGAGCGTACTTACGACTACACAGTAGGTATTCGTGCAGTAACATCTATCGATGGTATGACAGCTGACTGGGCACGTATCCCTTGGGACGTATTAGAGAAAATCTCTGTACGTATCGTAAACGAAGTAAAACACGTTAACCGTATCGTGTATGATGTAACGAGTAAGCCACCAGCAACAATCGAGTGGGAATAGAATAAGGTTTATTCGCTTAAAGGGAGATCCATCTATGATTTTATGCATAGATGGATCTTTTTTAATCTATTTATACGAACGAAAATATGTGTTTGTGTAAAAATGTTCGCTTTTAGATTGACATATACCTGTGTGTGAGTTAATATGAGTATGTAATTGATGCGAAAAATGAATATTACAGCCGTCGTATAATATCGGGGATATGGCCTGAAAGTTTCTACCTAGCTACCGTAAATGGCTTGACTACGAGGCGTTTGTATAAAGGTTAGGGGAAATCTACCTTTGTTTATAGAACGCTTCCATGTATACGCAATGGAGGCCTTTTTTATTTTTATAGATAAAAGAGGGTTAGGGAGGATTACGACGAGTAATCATATAACGGGGGAAACGTAGGATGAAACGTTATTTTCAGTTTGATGAACTCGGCACGAATTATAAAACAGAGTTCATTGCGGGGTTAACGACATTTTTATCTATGGCTTATGTACTTTTTGTCAATCCTGCTACACTGTCACTGGGAAATATTAAAGGGTTACCAGCTGGAACAGGAATGGATCCAGGTGCGGTGTTTGTTGCTACTGCATTAGCAGCAGCAATTGGTTCACTCATTATGGGAATTTTCGCGAAATACCCAATCGCTTTAGCTCCAGGTATGGGAATCAACGCATTCTTTGCTTATACAGCAGTGTTAACAATGGGGATTCCGTGGCAAACTGCGATTGCCGGAACATTAATGTCAGGTATTATCTTTATTATTCTTACTGCTTCTGGTATTCGTGAAAAAATCATTAATGCCATTCCAGCAGAGTTAAAGTTTGCGGTAGCGGCAGGTATTGGTTTGTTCATCGCCTTTCTTGGGTTTCAAAATGCCGGAATTATAGTGAAGAATGATGCGGTCCTTGTTGGATTGGGGGATTTAACAAAGGGTACAACATTACTTGCGATTTTCGGTGTAGTAATTACAGTGATCTTGATGATTAAAAAGATAAATGGCGCGGTTTTTTACGGTATGATTCTTACAGCGATTCTTGGAGTAGCAACAGGGTTAATTGATACACCAAAAGCTATAGTAGGTGCAATCCCGAGTTTAGAACCTACGTTCGGTGTCGCTTTCCAGCACTTCGGAGATATCTTTACTGTTCAAATGGCGATTGTTATTATAACGTTCTTTTTCATTGATTTCTTTGATACAGCGGGTACACTTGTAGCGGTTGCGAACCAGGCAGGATTAATGAAGAATAACAAATTACCACGTGCGGGAAAAGCGTTATTTGCAGATGCGATTGCAACTGTAATTGGTGCGATTCTGGGTACATCTACAACAACGTCTTACATTGAATCGTCTGCAGGGGTAGCGGCAGGAGGACGTTCAGGATTTACAGCAGTTGTAACAGCAGGATTTTTCTTGCTAGCACTTTTCTTCTCGCCATTACTAAGTGTCGTAACTGCGGCTGTAACGGCACCAGCATTAATTATTGTTGGGATCTTGATGGTTTCATCTTTAGGTGAAATTGATTGGAAGAAGTTCGAGATTGCAGTACCAGCATTCTTTACGATTATTTCTATGCCACTTACGTATAGTATTGCAACAGGGATCGCGATTGGATTTATTTTCTATCCGATTACAATGGTTGTAAGTGGTCGACGTAAAGAAGTTCATCCAATTATGTATGTTATGGGAGTTTTATTTGTACTATATTTCATCTATGTTCGTCAATAAAGGGGGTTTTAAAGGTCTAGACTAAGGGGAGTCTAGACCTTTTTTGCGTCTTCAGAAAATCTTAAGGATTTCAGAACGTTTTTCTTCAGAAGTTTTTTTATAATAAGAAATAGGGATTTTAAAAGTTAGGGGTGATATTGTGGCTCAAGAAACAATACTTGTTGTAGATGATGAAAAAGAAATTCGGGATTTAATTGCGATTTACTTAAAAAATGAAGGATATAAAGTATTACAAGCTGGGGATGGGGCAGAAGGGTTAGATATATTAGAGAAGAATGAAGTGCATTTAGTTGTGTTAGATATTATGATGCCAAAAATTGATGGGATCCATATGTGTATGAAGGTAAGAGAAGTAAAAGAGATGCCGATTATTATGTTGTCAGCGAAAACACAGGACATGGATAAAATTTTAGGATTAACAACAGGAGCGGATGATTATGTAACAAAACCATTTAATCCGTTAGAACTTGTGGCACGGGTTAAATCACAATTGCGTCGATATATGAAAATGAATGGTTTTGTTGTTCAAAATGAAAACGAGATTGAAGTTGGGGATATGAAAATAAATGTCTCAACACATCAAGTAACTGTGATGGATAAAGAAGTGAAATTAACCCCAAGAGAATTTTCAATTCTAGAATTGCTAGCTCGTAATGTTAGTATGGTCTTTAGCGCAGAGCAAATTTATGAAAAGGTTTGGAACGAACGATCCTTTCAATCTGATAATACTGTGATGGTACATATTCGAAAAATCCGTGAGAAAGTCGAAGAGAATCCGAGAAAACCGCGTTATATTAAAACCGTGTGGGGAGTGGGGTATAAAATTGAGAAAGATATTTAGGCCGATTACCTATGTATACGAGAAAATAAAAGGATGGATTAGAAAAGGGATAAAAAGTGTTAGACGGAGTATTCGAATTCAGCTTATTACTACGTTTACTGCCTGTGCATTATTAGGGATTTTTGTATCGACAAAGATAGTGGCGCCTATTTTTGAGGATTCAAGTCGAAATGCTGAAATTAATTATAGGGATGGCATGGAGCAAATTAATCGTAAAGCTCAAAGTACAGCAGAAATGATGGTTACGGAAAATAAGTTAGATGCTTTGCAAAATATGATAGAGTTAGAAAATCAAAACTTAGAACAGGGACATGAAGCTTTTAAAATATTAATTACTGATGAAAGTGGTAAGGTTCTGTATAAAACGAAGCAGGCACAAGAGGAACAAATTAATTTGCATAATACAATTCGCAATGCGACATCATTTGCTATCAATTATTCAAATAATAATGATATTGAAAGGTCGAGAAAAGAGTTTATTACTTTTTCACCTATTACAATTGAAGATAAGAACTTATATATGTTTGTGAGTGGAATTCCTCAAGGAGAGGTAGTGTATTATAAAGTAGAAGGCCCATTTCCGTTTCTAATTGGTGTATTTGTATTTATTTTCTCTTTCTTCTATATAACAAAGAGAAAGATGAAGCAAATTGAAGCAATGGCACAAGGGGTAAAAGAAATAGAAAAAGGGAACTTGGCTTATCGTATTGAGAAAAAAGGGGAAGATGAGATCGCTGCATTGACTGAAAATATTAATAATATGGCTGAAGAGCTTATGGTTAATATTGAAAGAGAACGTAAGCTAGAAAAACAAAAAAATGAACTCATTACGAATGTATCGCACGATTTACGGACACCACTTACTTCTATTATGGGATATTTGCGCTTGCTACGTGATTCAAAATATGAAAATAAAGAACAACATGATGAGTATATGAGAATCGCATTTTCAAAATCGGAGCAGTTGAAGAATTTAATAGAGGATTTATTCGAGTATACAAAACTAACGAATGAAAATATTGTCTTGGAAAAACAAGAAGTATGTATGAATGAACTCCTTGATCAATTAATAGAAGAATTAGTGCCACAGGCAGAAGAACATAGTCTTGTATTTATTAAAAAGTTTCCCGAAGAACGTGTGTATGCTGCTGTTGATTCAGAGAAAATTGTTCGTGTATTTGAAAATCTATTAATGAATGCAATTAAATATAGTAAGGATGATGGAGAAATCAAGGTTTCTCTTGAAAGACAACGTCGTAATATTCAAATCTCTGTTGCGAATTATAGCGAAGAGTTTACGAGAGAGGAGCTAGGGAACTTATTTGAACGTTTTTATAAGAAAGACCAATCTAGAAGTAGAGTCACAGAAGGATCAGGTCTTGGACTTGCGATTGCGAAAAGTATTGTAGAACTTCAAGGTGGAGAAATTCGAGCTGAATATAGAGACGGAGTGATTCAGTTTATTGTTTCATTACCAGTTATAGAGGGAAAGTAAATAAAGAAAGTGTTGTGGGAAAAAGACTTACTTAATAGGAGGTAAGTCTTTTTTATATTTTTTTAGAAAAACGTATTGACGGTTATATAAAAGAGGTGTAATATTATACGAGTCGCTGATAGCAACAAGCAAAACGCGACAAACGAAATAAAAAACTTAGTTGACATTACAAACTGGAAATGTTAACATAAAGAAGTCGCAAATGAGCGGC
>NZ_JAJJBY010000052.1:0-15592 GCF_022625245.1 Bacillus sp. TL12
CTCTTTACTTTACAGCCTCTTTTAAGTTTTTCCCCGCTTTAAATCCAGGTACTTTTCCACCTGGAATATGCATTTCTTCCCCCGTTTGAGGATTATGTCCTGTACGTGCTGAACGTTCACGCACTTCAAATGTACCGAATCCAATTAATTGTACCGAATCTCCTTTTGCTAGAGTTTGTGTAATTTGGTCTAGGATAGCCTGTATAGATGTAGTTGCATCTTTTTTAGAAAGAGATGCTTTCTCGGCTACTTGGTTAATTAATTCAGTTTTATTCATTTTAAACCTCCATAGGATACTTTATGTTAAGGTATTATAGTGTTTTTCGAGGAAAGGTGCAAATCATCACCTAACATTTTATAATTTCACGTACCTCAATTTTAATAAAAAATTGAAACACTCAAAATAAGTATACATTTTAGTCTCTCATTCTTGATTTCTTCCTGGAGTATATCCCGTTCTTTTTGGACAGTAAAATAAACAAAATGGAGCGTATTATATAGCTTTTGGCTAACAATCTGGAGAAATACATACATAAAAAACCATTTTAGCTGAAATATGGTACCATAATGTAAAAGGGGGATGAGAATATCAATGCAAAATATACAAAATGAGTACTATGAACAACTGAAAAATAAAAAAGAAAATGTGATGGTCATCTTAAAAAATGGCTTTCGGGTTCCTGGTCAGATACTTGGTATAGATAGATTCACAATTTTATTGATGGTGAACGGTAAACAGCAATTAATTTATAAAACGGCTATTTCCACCATTACTACATAATACATAAGAACAGAATCTGGAATCGACTTTGTTCTCAATAAGGGGTACGGCAACATCGCCATCAAGCTAAGGGAAACTAGAATGTAGAAATACATATAAATATTTCTCTAACAGTTTAATAAAAGGAATTTCGATGAAAAAGTGCATGCGAAATAACCCTTACGGGCTATTACGTGTTCGGTAAAGAAAAATAATAATTTTTCATTCAACAACTATACCGAAGTCATATTCGGTATAGTAAAATACTTCAAAAACTTTAAAACTGACGAGTGGCTTCAAAAAGAAGTAATCGTTGCCGTACCCGATTAAAAGATTCGCTTTTATTTGTAGCTGCTTGAATTGTGCTTCTTAATTCCTCGTCCGATAAATGTAACAAAGGAGAGATTTGAAAATGTCTTTTTCTCAATTAAATATTGATGCTTTTCGAGCTATCAATGATTTAGGTAAACAATATTCGTTTCTAAACTCAACCATGATATTTTTGGCAGAATATATGGAGTATTTCTTAGCTTTAATTATTGTAGTGTATTGGTTTACTCGATCTAATCAAAATAGAATGATGGTTGTTCAAGCGATGATTGCTTTTGTGACTGCTAAGATAATTGGAAAACTCGCAGGGGAATTTCATTTGAATTATCAACCATTTGCAGTATTACCTGATGTTAATAAACTTGTCGATCATGCAGTAGATAATTCATTTCCTAGTGACCATACGATTCTATTTTTTTCAATTTGCTTTTCATTTTGGCTTGTTCGTAAAAAGGTTGGATGGTTATGGCTTGTGCTTGCATTCTGTGTAGCTATCTCTCGTATCTGGGTAGGCGTTCATTATCCTTTCGATGTCGTAACGGGAGCTTTATTAGGAAGTATTTCAGCATTATTTTCGTATTGGTTAACACCTAAAATTACATTTATCAAAGAATTACTTAAACTTTATGAAAAAATGGAGCAAAATGTCTTACCATCCAAAAACAAATCGAAAGACTTTTAAGGGTTTTGTTGCGAAGTTTTGTTAAGGCTAAGTGGTGCCAACAAAAGGTTGTACATTTTATGCGATTATTAGTAGCTCCTGTAATTCATTGTATGTCGAAAAACCGAAGTCTGAGCCAAGACTTCGGTTTCGTTTATATAAAGCATGAATGGTTTCGATGCCTTTCAAGGTACGGGAAGCGTGGCGAAGATTTTGAAATCCTGCGGATTTGGAAAAACGTCGCTTCACATGCCTATGGTCCTGTTCAATGAGATTGTTCAAATGCTTGCTTGTACAATGAGTTGTATGTATATAAAAACCTTGTTCTCTTAATTTGTTAAATGCGCAAAGTAATGCTGGTGCTTTGTCTGTAGGCCCAGTACCAGCGTTACTGTAACCAGGGGCAAAGTAAATATTTTAAACAATAGAGTTCTGGCTTCCAGAACTTTTTTAATATGCTAAAATTTTCTTGATAGATACGATAAGGAGGCATAATAAGGTGAAGCAAAACTGGGAGCTAGAGGAACTTATTGAACATTTTACAGTTATCCCCGAAGAGATGCGCTTAATTGGAAATAAATATGGAAGCACACGACTTGGATTTGCTGTTTCCCTAAAACTTTTTCAGTACCAGGGTCGCTTTCCAAAAGGAAAACAAGAAATTAATAAACAGCTGATTGAATATGTTGCAAAACAAGTAGGAGTACCTGCAGATTCCTTTCAGGAATATGATTGGAACGGACGCTCCATTAAATATCATCGAGCACAAATCCGTGAATATATGGGATTTCGAGAGAGTACTTCCGAAGATATGGAACAAATAAAACTATGGCTACAAGCTAACATTCTACCACAAGAACTACAAATAGATCGTGTACGAGAATATGTTCTACACTATCTCAGACAACAACAGCTTATTCCTCCAACTCAATACCAACTAGAGAGAAATATTAAATCAGCTATTCGCCAATATGAAGAACATATTTCAAGACTCATTTTCACACAGCTTTCAGAGCATTCAAAATCCCAATTAGATGCCTTTATACGTACTTGGTCCCAGATAGAACAACTTGAAGAGGATCAAACTATCCTTAGTTTTCGCGAACTTGTATCTGATCCTGGAAGAATTGGATTAGATAGTTTGTTACAAGAAATAGAAAAGCTCCGAATTGTACGAGATATACAGCTTCCATCAGATTTATTCTCCGGTGTTCCACCTAAGATGATCCGAACGTACAGACAGCGTGCGGTTTCTGAAGATATTAGAGAGTTACGTAGGCACCCAGATCCTATCCGTTACACATTATTAGCAGCTTTCTTTTGGTGTAGAGGTAGAGAAATTACAGATAATTTAGTTGAACTCATTATTCAAATTGTTCACCGTATCGGGGCTCGTGCAGAACGAAAAGTGGAAAAGGAGTTTTTACGTGATTTTCGTAAAGTAAGTGGTAAGACAAACGTATTATTTCGCATGGCCGAAAAAGCAGTGGAACAACCGGATGGTATTATACGAGATGTTTTATTTCCTGTCGTAGGTGAAGATACATTAAAAGGCATTGTGAAAGAAATGAAGCATACAGGCCCGGCTTACAGACAAAAGGTTCATACCGTTATGAGGTCTTCCTACGGTACTCATTATAGAAGAATGGTTCCCGCGTTATTGGATATTTTAGAGTTTCGATCGAACAATGACGTACATCGCCCTGTAATAGATGCAATTGATTTACTCAAGCAATATAAGCTTACCAATCAATATACATACAATGAAGCTGATTACATTCCGATAGAAGGAGTTGTAAAACCAGCATGGATTGATACAGTTATTGATAAAGAAACAAATCGTATCAACCGAATGAATTATGAAATCTGCGTTCTTCAAGCTTTACGAGATCGATTGCGTTGCAAAGAAGTATGGGTAGTCGGAGCATACCGATATAGAAATCCAGAGGAAGATTTACCAGAGGACTTTGAACAAAACAGGGAAAAACATTACGAAGCCCTACGGAAACCCCTTGAAGCACAAACACTTATTCAAGAATTAAAAAATAGTATGAATACGGCTTTGGAAAAATTAAATAAACATGTGAAGAACGAGAATAAAGTACGCATTTTGAGTAAAGGAAACGGGTGGATTTCTGTGTCTCCTTTGCAGGCACAGGCTGAACCAGTTAATCTCAATCTCGTAAAAGCAGAGGTTATGAATCGCTGGCCAATGACCAATCTTTTAGATATTTTAAAAGAAGCAGATTTACGTGTCCATTTAACAGATACATTTCAAACATTAGGGAATCGAGAGATTCTCGATAAGGAGACACTTCAACGTAGACTTATCCTTTGTCTATATGGATTGGGAACGAACACAGGATTAAAACGTGTTGCTGCCGGGGACCATGGAGAAAGTTATAAAGAGTTGCTTTATGTGCGCCGTAAATTTATTCATAAAGAAAATTTACGACAAGCCATTTCAAAAGTAACCAATGCTATTCTAGCCACTCGTGTAACCGAAATATGGGGAAAAGGAACGACGGCATGTGCATCTGATAGTAAAAAGTTTGGAGCATGGGATCAAAACTTACTGACAGAATGGCATATTCGATATAGAGGTCGGGGAGTAATGATTTATTGGCATGTAGAAAAGAATTCTACGTGTATTTATTCGCAACTCAAATCTTGTTCTTCTTCAGAAGTAGCTGCTATGATTGAAGGATTGCTGCGGCATTGTACAAATATGGAAGTAGAGAAGAACTATGTAGATACACATGGACAAAGTGAAGTTGCTTTTGCTTTTTGTCATTTGCTGGGATTTCAACTGATGCCAATGTTCAAAGCCATTCATGCACAAAAGTTGTATCGTCCGGATGTAGGTATGCAAGAGTCATATCCAAACTTGCAGCCAGTTTTAACTCGACCAATCAATTGGAATTTAATAGAACAACAGTATGATCAAATGATTAAGTATGCTACAGCCTTACGGCTTGGTACAGCTGAAACGGAGGCGGTTCTCAAACGATTTACCCGTAACAGTGGGCATCCAACTTATCGAGCACTAAGTGAATTAGGAAAAGCATTAAAAACCATTTTTCTCTGTGAGTATTTATCAACAGAAGAGATCCGGAGAGAAATCCATGAAGGATTAAATGTAGTTGAGAATTGGAACTCTGCTAACAGCTTTATTTTTTATGGAAAAGGAGGAGAAATTCAAACGAATCGTATAGAAGATCAAGAGATTGCCGTACTTTCTCTTCATCTCCTCCAGAATTGTTTAGTATTAATCAATACTTTAATGATTCAAGAAGTACTCTTAGACAAAAATAAATCTTTATTGCAAAAGTTAGTCCCAGAGGATTTTAGAGCTTTAACACCACTTATCTATGCCCACGTAAATCCATATGGGACATTCAAATTAAATATGAAAGAACGTCTAACACTCCAGAAATCTTCTTAAGATTTTTCAAAAAAGAAACTTCCTTATGGTAGTAGAGGGCGCCATATATACATTGATATTACTGAGTTGTTTACTACGAGGAGAGTATTTTATTTCTTTCTTTGTAAGGTGCTCTTTATCGAGCAATCCATTAGCGAAAATTTGAAGAAACACAGTAGTAAAAAACTTCGTGTTTCTTCTATAATATATTTATTAGAAACCACTTTGCACTTCCCGGCACAGTTGTTCCTTCTAGCCCTCATTAAACAAAGTAAAACCCACTGCACACAAGGGTCCTTTAGTCATAAGCTTCACTAATTGTTTTGCAGTATATTTCGGTGAATATTTCATGTCATTTTGAAGCCACCAAATTGCCATCCCAACAACACAGGAAGTGATGAAATGGAATACCATATCCTTTGGAATATCTATGTCATGGTCTTCAATTTTAAGCTCAATGAAATTTTGTTCAAGATTATCCATAATAGTCTGCTGCATTTTTAGGTTAAAATCATGAATGCCATGAGGTCCAAGCATGCTTTTATAAAAGTCTGCATGTTTTAATATACACTCAAATATGGATTGTAAAATCCCCTCGAATTCCGAAAGATCTATTTGATGTCCCTGCACATGGGCATATAGGACCATCTTACTTGTCAACTCTCCTAGTACATTCTCACTAAGCTTTGTTAACAAATCTTGTTTATCCCTGTAATGCGAGTAAAATGTTGCCCGATTGATGAGTGCCTCATCTGTGATGTCTTGAATGGTAATAGCATCGTATCCCTTTTCCGCTATCAGTTTAATAAAAGCATCATATATAAATTTCTTTGTCCGAATAATCCGCAGATCCGCTTTTTTCAACACCTTATACCTCCCTGTTCGTTATTGTCATTATAAACAACAGATTTCATTCTTTTGTTTTTTATCGTACATTCATGCCTTAAATGTAAATTGAATTGTTTAGTAGAAACGATATAATTACACTATAGACAACATACATTTATTATAAACTACACGTTGTTCGTTATCTATCTTTTTGTTGAACGAATACTAGGAGGATGAACATGAGAGAAGAACAAACAAGCATTATTCCACAACCCAAAACATATGGACCACTGGGCAACTACCCTCTATTCGACATGAGTCAACCTACTATTTCTTTTTGTGAGATAGCGAAAGAATATGGACCAATATTTCGGTTGACCGCTCCAGGTTTTAAAACAATATGTATCTCTGACCACAAACTTGTAACGGAAGTCTGTGATATCAATCGTTTTGATAAACATGTCGCAAATGATATGGTGCATGTACGTGAATTTACAGGAGACGGTCTGTTTACAAGTAAAACATCGGAACCAAACTGGCGAAAAGCCCATAATATATTGCTGCCAACATTCAGCCAACAAGCCATGAAGGGCTATCATACTATGATGTTAGACATCGCTTCACAGCTGATTCAGAAATGGGCTCGGTTGAATCACGATAGTGATCATATCGATGTACCGGGAGACATGACTCGCCTTACTTTGGATACGATCGGTCTTTGTGGTTTTAACTACCGATTTAATAGTTTTTATAAAGAAAAACATGATCCATTTATCGAGAGCATGGTACGTGCACTGGACGAAGCTATGCATAAAATTGCCCGCTCGAAGGGCATGGATACTCTGATGATTAGAAAAAACAGACAATTCCAAGATGATATACAAAGCATGTTTTCGTTGGTAGATAAAATTATTAAAGAGCGGAAGGCTAATGGAAATAATGGAGAGATAGATCTGCTGGCCCGCATGTTAAACAGTAAAGACCCTGAGACCGGGGAAGTGTTGGATGATGTGAATATCCGGTACCAAATTATTACCTTCTTAATTGCTGGGCATGAAACAACAAGTGGTTTATTATCCTTTACGACTTATTTTTTGCTGAAACATCCGGAAGTTCTGAAGAAAGCATACGAAGAAGTGGATCAGGTCCTCGGTGATTCCACTCCATCTTATAAACAAGTACTAAACCTCAAATACATTCGCATGATTCTAAACGAGGCCATACGGTTATGGCCGACTGCTCCATCCTTTGAAGTGTCTCCAAAGGAAGATACTGTAATCGGCGGACAGTATCATGTGAAAAAAGGAGAAGGTTTGAGCATACTTCTTCCTGCGCTTCATCGGGATAAAGAAGTGTGGGGAGAGGATGCAGAAGAATTCCGTCCGGAACGTTTCGCAGACCCTTCCAAAGTACCAAATCATGCATATAAACCATTTGGGAATGGTCAGCGTGCTTGTATTGGTATGCAGTTCGCACTTTATGAAGCTACGCTGGTACTTGGAATGATTCTTCAAAAGTTTGAATTAATTGATTATGAAAACTATCAGTTGAAAATTAAGCAAACATTGACCATAAAACCAGAAAATTTAAGAATTAGAGTTAAATTAAGAGAAGGGAAGGAAGTCGCACCTTTACTGAATCTTCCGTTGGATGATGAAAAGGAGAATGAAGAAAAGAAGAAAGTGACTTCTCAATATTCAAAACAAGAAGTACTTGAAGGTGCTGAAAACGTACCTCTGCTTGTATTATATGGTTCAAACCTAGGAAGAGCGGAAGAGTTTGCTAGGAAGCTCGCAGACCATGCAAGGTTACTAGGCTTCCAGAGCGATGTGGGAACATTGAATGATTATATCGGAAAGTTACCTAAAGAAGGTGCGGTGCTCATTGTAACTTCTTCATATAATGGTCAACCTCCTGAAAATGCCGCTCAGTTTGTAAAATGGCTGGAACAAACAAGTACAGAGGAATGCACAGGAGTCAAGTATGCAGTTTTTGGTTGCGGAGATCGAAATTGGGCGAATACTTATCAGAGTGTTCCGAAATTTATTGACAAAGAGCTTGAACAGAAAGGTGCTATAAGGTATAGCGCAAGAGGAGAAGCTGACGCTGGAGGAGATTTCGAGAATGATTTTGCTCGATGGCAAAAGAACATGTGGAAGGATGTCTCGAATGCATTTGGCCTAAAGATGAAAGAAGGAGCAGAAATATTGTCTCATCAAGCATCGCTTTCCGTTCAATTGATTTCAGGCTCCCCCGCTAATCCGGCTGCTCAAAATAACGAAGCTGTTTATGCAACGGTGATTGCTAACCGGGAGCTTCAGTTACCTGAAAGTGAGCGAAGCACTCGGCATATTGAGATAGCCTTGCCGGAAGGGGTTACTTATCAAGTAGGAGATCACCTTGGAGTACTGCCAAGTAATAGCCGAAAAAATGTAAGGCGCATTTTAAAACGTTTTAAATTAAACGGGAAGGATCAAGTCATACTGAGTGCAAGTGGAAGCAGTTCAGCTCATCTTCCTGTGGACCGTCCTGTTAGTTTATTTGATCTTCTTAGCTATAACGTTGAGATTCAAGAAGCAGCAACTCGAGCACAAATACGGGAATTGGCAACATTTACAGTTTGTCCCCCCCATAAATATGAGTTGGAAGCATTATTGGAAGATGGAGTTTATCAGGAGCAAATACTAAAGAAGCGCATTTCAATGTTGGATCTTCTTGAAAAGTATGAAGCGTGTGAAATCCCATTTGAGCGATTTTTAGAACTTCTCCCTATGCTCAAACCGCGTTACTATTCTATTTCAAGCTCTCCACTTGTTGCACAAGATCGTCTAAGCATTACGGTCGGTGTTGTTAGTGAACCTGCATGGAGTGGACAAGGAGAATATAAAGGGGTCGCTTCTAATTATTTAGCCCAATGTCACAATGAAGATGAGATTACTTGTTTTATTAGAACACCAGAATCCCGTTTTCAGTTACCTGAAGACCCAGAAACACCAATTATCATGGTTGGACCAGGCACTGGAGTTGCACCATTCCGTGGATTCTTACAAACGCGTCGTGTTCAAAAACAAAAAGGGGTTAACTTAGGGGAAGCGCATCTGTATTTCGGTTGTCGTCATCCTGAAAAAGATTATCTCTATCGTACAGAACTAGAAAATGATGAAAAAGATGGTTTAATATCTTTACACACAGCTTTTTCTCGCTCGGAAGGACATCCGAAAACATATGTACAGCATTTAATGAAACAAGATGGAGCTAATTTAATTTCGTTATTAGATAGCGGTGCCCACCTTTATATATGTGGTGATGGGAGCCGAATGGCTCCGGATGTAGAGGATACTCTTTTTCATGCATATCAAGAAATTCATGAAGTCAGTGAACAAGAAGCAAGAGATTGGTTGAATCAGTTACAACATGAAGGACGATACGGAAAAGATGTTTGGGCTGGAATCTAAATTTGGGTAACTTTGCCCATCCCATTAAAAAGGGGTGGGCAAAAACGCCCAATTAATATTTTACTATTTTAGGAGGATAAATCATGACAACTAAGAATACGTACAAATTTTATATAAACGGAGAATGGAGAGAAAGCTCTTCAGGAGAAACAACCGAAATTTCATCTCCATACTTACACGAAGTAATCGGGCAAGTACAAGCAATCACTCGCGGAGAAGTAGATGAAGCAATTGCATCTGCAAAAGAAGCTCAAAAATCATGGGCTGAAGCTTCTCTACAAGATCGCGCAAAATATTTATATAAATGGGCTGATGAGCTCGTAAATATGCAAGATGAAATTGCCGATATCATTATGAAAGAAGTCGGTAAAGGATATAAAGATGCGAAGAAAGAAGTTGTTCGTACAGCTGACTTCATTCGTTACACGATCGAAGAAGCTCTTCATATGCACGGAGAAAGCATGATGGGCGATAGCTTCCTAGGCGGAACGAAATCTAAACTTGCGATTATCCAACGCGCACCACTTGGTGTTGTATTAGCAATCGCACCATTTAACTATCCAGTAAACTTATCTGCTGCAAAACTTGCACCAGCACTTATTATGGGTAACGCTGTTATTTTCAAACCAGCAACTCAAGGTGCAATTAGCGGTATTAAAATGGTTGAAGCACTTCATAAAGCTGGCCTTCCAAAAGGTCTTGTAAATGTAGCTACAGGACGCGGTTCTGTAATTGGTGACTACTTAGTAGAACATCCTGGCATCAATATGGTATCGTTCACAGGTGGTACAAACACAGGTAAACATTTAGCGAAAAAAGCGGCAATGATTCCACTTGTATTAGAACTTGGTGGTAAAGACCCTGGTATTGTTCGTGAAGATGCTGACTTACAAGACACTGCAAACCATATCATAAGCGGTGCATTCTCTTATTCTGGTCAACGTTGTACAGCTATTAAACGTGTACTTGTACACGAAAACGTAGCAGACGAGCTTGTTGGCTTATTAAAAGCGCAAGTAGCTGAACTATCAGTTGGATCTCCAGAACAAGACAGCACAATCGTTCCATTAATCGACGATAAATCTGCTGACTTCGTTCAAGGTTTAGTTGACGATGCTGTAGAAAAAGGTGCTACGATCGTTATCGGTAACAAACGTGAGCGTAACTTAATTTACCCAACATTAATCGACCACGTAACAGAAGAAATGAAAGTTGCTTGGGAAGAGCCATTTGGCCCAATCCTTCCAATCATCCGTGTTTCTTCAGATGAACAAGCAATTGAAATTGCTAACAAATCAGAGTTCGGCTTGCAAGCAAGTGTCTTCACAAAAGACATTAACAAAGCATTTGCAATTGCTAACAAAATCGAAACTGGTTCTGTTCAAATTAACGGACGCACAGAGCGCGGTCCTGACCACTTCCCATTCATCGGTGTAAAAGGTTCAGGTATGGGCGCGCAAGGTATTCGTAAGAGCCTTGAGTCTATGACACGTGAAAAAGTAACTGTATTAAACTTAGTTTAATATTACAAAAGAAGCTAATCTAAAAGTTAAATTAGCTTCTTTTTCCCTATATGTCGCCCGATTAATAAGTGCCTCATCTGTGATATCCTGAATGGTAATAGCATCGTATCCCTTTTCCTCCTATCAGTTTAATAAAAGCATCATGGTATAAATTTCTTTGTCCGAATACGCAGATCCGCTTTTTTCAACACCTTATACCTCCCTGTTCGTTATTGTCATTATAAACAACAGATTTCATTCTTTTGTTTTTTATCGTACATTCATGCCTTAACTGTAAATTGAATTGTTTAGTAAAAACGATATAATTACACTATAAACAACATACATTTATTATAAACTACACATTGTTTGTTATCTATCATTTCGTTAAATAAATACTAGGAGGAATAATTTTTAATGCTTACAATAAAGCAATTTTTCAAACAAAAGATGGTTCTAGGTGGCTTGTTAGGCATTATGGTTGCTGTTACCATCGCTAGTTTTGCTTTTATGGGATCGACTGTTAATCCTGTACCTAAAGACTTACCGATCGCTATAGTAATACAGGATACAGGTGTGAACTTACCAGGACAAGGAAGTGTAAATTTAGGAGATGAAATAAAAAAGCAAATTCTGCAAAATAAGCAAAGCCAAGTTAAATGGACGTTCTTACAAACACAAGAAGATGTATTGCAAGGGATGAAGGATAAGAAGTATTACGCTGCCATTATGTTTCCACCAGAAATGTCCCAGCAACTTATATCGCTGATCACACCGAAAGGAGAACAACCTGAGGTGCAAGTCTTGGTGAATCAAGGAATGAACTATACTGCCGCAACGGTTTCGAGCCAAATGATTGATAAGTTCATTGGAGAGATAAACGAAAATATCCGTAATACCTTATTTAATCAGATTTCACAAAGCAATATGACAGTAACAACTGAACAGGCAAAGTTATTAGCCAACCCATTTCTTATTAAAACGGAGTTAATTCATCCAGTTCAAACACATACAGGTAATGGAAATATTCCTATTATGCTGACACAAATCTTATGGATTACTACTCTTATCAGTTCTTTAGTCTTATTTATAGCTGTCCAAAAGTTTACAAACGGACGCGTTACAGGAAAGTCAGTCTTATCACAGGTCCTTGCAGGTTCTGTTTTCATGACAGTAATTGCAAGTTTAACCCTTTTCATTGCTCATACTATACTCGATGTATATATACCGAACGCAGGAGAAATTTTCTTATTGTTACTTTTCTTTGGTTTCATGTTCTTCCTTCTGCAAAGTGCAGTACTCAACTGGATTGGGCGTGTCGGGGTACCAATATTAATGGTAGTCTTCTTCTTTTCCATGCCAGTCTTATCACTGGCACACGAATTTCTTCCTGATGTGACAAAACATTGGTTGTATTCTTGGACTCCTTTTAAGTACAGTGTAGAAGCATTTCGTAGCAGCTTCTTCTTTGGAGGGTACAGAGTGGGATCATATGTTCAGACGATGGGGCTTGTTGGACTTGTATCTCTTATCATTATGGTACTGGCTGTATTCAAAGGGAAAGATAAACAAAAAGGTTCTTTATCTACTGAGTCAGTGTAGAGAGAGTAGATCTATAGCCAAAGAGATACAAGGAATTTCCCTTGTATCTCTTTGGCTTTCATGAGCTCGGCTTTATTCAGCATCATTAAAAAGGAAATGGAATATCACAAAATTCCATTTATCGGATCATACATTGGAGAAAACTTGAGGAAACGAGCCTTAGAAACCTCACAATTTATTAATCCATTATATTTTATATAAATGATATGACGGACTAGAGCAGCAACCCTGTGATTCTCCTTAATAGAAACGCTAGGTTACAGCTCCCATATACGAACCCTACATTTAAGAAAGAATAGGTGAATTTTATAACGATGAAAAAACCTAAAGTTCAATTATTATGTGTATTTACACTTGTTTCTATCATTCTCTTTCTGTTGAATACATCTATTACCTCACTATACAACTTTGCCGACATACTATGGTTTATCACAATAGTAGGAATTGCCTTCATTATTTTTATCGAAAACCGTTCACCCAAAAGTACTTTAGCATGGTTTTTAGTATTAGCACTTCTTCCTGTTGTTGGTGTACTTTTGTACGCTCTTTTTGGCCGAAGTCGTTGGAGAAGAAAGAAGCATCTACATCGTTCAGAAGAGCAAAGAAAATTATTCCGTGAGATTTTAGAAGGAAAACATCTAGATTTATCATTCACTTCCCCATTAAGTGAGCGCTCTACTTATTTAACACATGTTGTACAAAAATTCGGTGGCGGTCCTGTCGCCAATAATACAACAACAAAACTCTTAACAAATGGTGATCAAACATTTACAAGCATTATACAAGCTATTGAAAGCGCTACACATCATATACATATTCAATACTTTATTTATCGAGCAGATGAAATTGGTACAAAAATTCGCGATGCATTAATTAAGAAAGCAAAATCTAGTGTAATTGTACGCTTTCTTTATGATGGGATCGGAAGCAATTCATTACGAAATCGTTTCTTACAACCCATGAATGATGTAGGAATTGAGGTTGTGGCATTTGATCCTATTCTTTCATCATGGCCACTTGAAACAATAAATTATCGTAACCATCGTAAAATTGTCATTGTAGATGGAGAGATTGGTTTTACAGGTGGGCTCAACGTTGGCGATGAGTATCTTAGTCGTTCTAAAAAATTCCCAATTTGGCGTGACAGCCACTTAAGAATAGAAGGAAAAGCATTGTACAAATTACAAGCAATATTCCTTGAAGATTGGCTTTATGCCACTAATGGTTTAAATACTTATTCTTGGAATCAATTTATGAATACAAAATACTTTCCAGGTAAAGAACATTCTCATGCAGAAGGTGCTATTCAAATTGTAGCAAGTGGACCAAGTTCAGATGATACAAACATTCGTAATACTTTACTTGCTGTTATAGGTTCTGCTAAGAAAGCAATTTGGATCGCAACACCTTATTTCATTCCGGACCAAGAAACATTAACATTACTACGTTTAAGTGCAATGGCTGGAATAGATGTCCGTATTCTATATCCAGGTAAGAGAGATAGAATGATTAGTGATCTAGCATCGCAATCATACTTCACACCACTTCTAAAAGCCGGTGCTTCAATTTACAGCTATAAAGATGGTTTTGTGCACGCTAAAATTGTACTTGTAGATGATGAAATTGCAACAATTGGCACAGCAAATATGGATGTCCGTAGCTTTGAACTAAATTATGAAATCATTAGCGTACTTTATGAATCTAAGACAGTTCTTAATATTAAACGTGATTTTGAAGAGGACTTTAACCATTCGTCTGAAATTCGATGGAAATCATTTCAAAAACGTAGTATTCGAAAACGAATAATGGAATCCCTAATGCGTCTAATTTCCCCTTTATTATAATTCCGAAAAAAGTAATCAAAACAAATTTGCTTACTTTTTCCTTTACACTAACATAAAGATATCATATAGTTAAGTTAACTAAACTTAACTATATGTCGAAACAGAAAAACGGCGTACAATGAAATAACAGAATGATTGGAGGAAGAATAATATGACTAGTTCTTATAAAGAAGTAATTACCGACATGAACCGAGCCTACAATGAATTAAACATTTTACTATCTCAGGAGTTAAAGAATGAGTTTGGTCTTACAGCGCAACAAGAGAACATGATAATCTATATTAATTTAAATAAAAATACTACAGCTAACAGTATTGCGACCACTTTTAATATATCCAAAAGTGCTGTCAGCCAAGTTTTATCTAAATTGGAGAAACATAATATGATTTCGAAACACGTAAATCCTAACAATAAACGTGAGTATTTCCTTACACTTGGTCCTAACGGTAGCAAGTATATAGAACGATTGTCTCAGCTAGATGATTTACTTATTGAGAAATACTTCTCTAAAATTGATATCGAAGCCTTGCAGCAAATGACCGATACCTTAATTAAAATAAATCAAATTATACTGGAAGAAAAAAAGAAGACCCTTGAGCCTAAATAGTAATAAAGTCTCAATGAGAAAGGTAAAGGAGTACAGCATGATTCGTATGGCACTAAGGGCATTTAAAATACAAATGTATTATTTGCTAGGCGCGATGTTATTAGGATGGATTATGACGCCTTTTTCGCCCCATTTTTTAGGTGCAAGCATTGGCTTGCTTGTTAGTATGTATTGTGTTTGGATTTTAGGAAGGCGTATTGAAAAGTTTGGAGATAGCATTGTAAAAAAAACAAAAACACCGACGCTTGGTATGATTAATCGGTTTGCAGCAGCGATACTCGGTGCGATTATTATGTATGAGATTGAACACCATAGTGTCATATGGACATTTGCTGCCGGAATTATGGGTGGTTATTTCTTAATTGTGATTAATTTAGGGTATTATAGCATGAAAGATGGGAAGAAATAGATTAGCATAAAACTTTTTTGGGGGCACAGCACATCGCTATCAAGCTAAGGTTAATAAAAGTCATTTTCAAAAATGGCTTTTTTCTTTTTCTAAAAAACCAGCGTAGATTATTGGAAATTCTACATATCAAATAAACCCTAACGGGTTTCATTTTTTTATTGGGGTCCCGC
>NZ_JAJJBY010000053.1:0-14734 GCF_022625245.1 Bacillus sp. TL12
CCTAAGAAATAGGTAATTGTTCGCCCAATAAAAATAGTAAAACATAGTAAGGGATTTTTTTTGCAGAAATCCCTAAAAATTGATAAATAAATGGATAATCTTCAGAGGCATAGCTTCCTAATAAGTCGTACCACCAGTCGGTCTCGTAGCGGGAAATCATGCTTAAATTATAAAGCAATAAATAATGTGTGAGCGGCTCTGGTAGGAATGATTTATAATTTCTTACATCTTTAGTTATTGGCAAATAATAAGTGTTTGTATTGCAATCATAAGATAGGGGTGTACTGTATAAAGGATTCCATGTTTTTGTGGAAGCTGAAAATAACAAATCAGATTCAATGGCTTCATTTGGTGTATATCGTATAAAGAGATGTTTACAAGATGCTTCTATGTAACGAGAAAAACGCTCTTGTGTCATATGTAAGCGATCAAGTACGCTAGAAGGAAATAAAATGTGATGTTCACCTACCATATTGATTTCATATAATATTTGCTCTTTTTGACTATATTGAAATAGCTTTTTTAATTCGGGGATTTTCCCCATTAGTTCTAGCATAATAAACTTTTCAGCCTCTAAGTGTTTCATGTGAAACATTCGTTCTGCCACATGGGTAAATAGTCCATTTTTCTGGATTTTAACTTCATCTTCTAAAAACTGATATCCTTGTTTTTTTCGTTTACGCGTTGTTACTCCATGTGCTAAGACTGTTGTTGATTCTGGATAGTTTGGATCAACGGTTAATAAGCATGCTTTTAAAAGCTGACTCATTCCATAAAATAACAACATAGGTTGAATAGAAAATGGTGCAGTTTTACATAATTCATAATAGCTTTTCCCATGTTCTAAGTAATAAATAAAAGGATAACAATTTTCGAAGCTTTTTTTTTCAGCATTTTCAATAGGTAATTTTTCATAACAGCGGGCAAGATAACGCTGTACATGTTGGGATGAAAAAAAGAAACTTAACTGCTGCCAAGTGTAAGATGTATGATGCATATATTACGCTCCTTTTATTATCTAAAAATTCTAACATATATGTACTTTCTTGACAGTATTTTAACCAATTGTTAAGCTACTAATAATAATTTCTGGTATCATGGGGGGAACAATTATGTGGGAATCTAAATTTGTTAAAGAAGGTTTGACATTCGATGATGTATTACTTGTACCAGCGAAGTCAGATATATTGCCAAGAGAAGTAAGTGTTAAAACAGTTCTATCTGAAAGCTTGCAGTTAAACATTCCTTTAATTAGTGCGGGGATGGACACAGTAACAGAAGCTGATATGGCTATTGCAATGGCACGTCAAGGCGGTTTAGGGATCATTCATAAGAATATGTCTATTGAGCAACAAGCTGAGCATGTTGATAAAGTAAAACGCTCTGAAAGTGGCGTTATCTCAGATCCTTTCTTTTTAACTCCGGAACATCAAGTATATGATGCAGAACATCTTATGGGAAAATATCGTATCTCGGGTGTACCAATTGTAAATAATTTAGATGAGAAAAAATTAGTTGGTATTATTACAAACCGTGATATGCGTTTTATTCAAGACTACTCTATTAAAATTTCCGATGTAATGACAAAGGAACAATTAATTACAGCTCCAGTTGGTACAACACTAGAAGAAGCTGAAAAGATCCTACAGAAATATAAAATTGAAAAGCTCCCTCTTGTTGATAATAATGGTGTATTACAAGGGCTTATCACAATTAAAGATATTGAAAAAGTAATTGAGTTTCCAAACTCTGCAAAAGATAAACAAGGTCGTTTGTTAGTTGGAGCGGCAGTTGGTGTAACTGCTGACGCTATGCTTCGTATCGATGCATTAGTAAAAGCAAATGTAGACGTAATTGTACTGGATACAGCTCATGGACATTCTCAAGGTGTTATTGAGAAAGTAAAAGAAGTTCGTGCAAAATATCCGACATTAAACATTATTGCAGGTAACGTTGCCACAGCTGAAGCAACACGCGCATTAATTGAAGCCGGTGCAAATGTTATCAAAGTTGGTATTGGACCAGGTTCTATTTGTACAACACGTGTTGTAGCTGGCGTTGGTGTACCACAATTAACAGCAGTATATGATTGTGCGACGGAAGCTCGTAAGCACGGTATCCCTGTCATTGCTGATGGTGGTATTAAATACTCCGGTGATATGGTAAAAGCGTTAGCAGCAGGAGCACATGTTGTAATGCTGGGTAGTATGTTTGCTGGTGTAGCAGAAAGCCCAGGAGAAACTGAAATTTACCAAGGTCGCCAATTTAAGGTATACCGTGGTATGGGTTCTGTTGGAGCGATGGAGAAAGGAAGTAAAGATCGTTACTTCCAAGAAGGAAACAAAAAACTCGTTCCAGAAGGCATCGAAGGCCGCGTACCATATAAAGGACCTTTAGCTGATACAGTTCATCAATTAGTTGGTGGATTACGTGCTGGTATGGGTTATTGCGGAGCGCATGACTTAGAATTCTTACGTGAGAATGCACAATTTATTCGTATGTCAGGTGCTGGTTTACGTGAAAGTCATCCACATCACGTACAAATTACAAAAGAGGCTCCAAATTACTCTTTATAATATCTTATATGTAAATAGATGGAGATTTGATATCTCTGTCTATTTTTTTTTGATTATGTTAGAATAACGGTTATGTGAGTACAAAGATATTGGGGGTAACAAAAGTGAAAGGTATGTTTTGCAAGCGATTCATTGCAATGGTAACCGTGCTTACACTATTTTGCAGCATGTTTGTTACATATGGCAGTGCATCAGCGGAAACAGGACCTGCTTTAAATGTGGAAGCAGGAGCAGCGATTTTAGTAGAAGCAGATTCTGGAAAAATTTTATATCAAAAGAATGCAGATGAATTATTAGCAATTGCTAGTATGACGAAAATGATGAGTGAGTACTTAGTTCATGAAGCGGTGGATAAAGGGAAGCTGAAGTGGAACCAAAAAGTTAAAGTTTCTGAATATGCATATAAAGTTTCACAAGATCGCTCATTATCAAATGTTCCATTAGAAAATGGAGGCTCTTATACGGTAAAAGAATTGTATGAGGCGATGGCAATCTATTCTGCCAATGGTGCAACAATTGCTTTAGCAGAAGCCGTTGCAGGTAAAGAAGCAGACTTTGTAAAAATGATGAATGATCAGGCAAAAGAGTTTGGATTGAAAAATTATAAATTCGTAAACTCTACGGGCTTAACAAACAAAGATTTAAAAGGACAACATCCTGAAGGCACAACACCGGATGAAGAAAATAAAATGTCTGCGAGGGATGTCGCGATTTTAGCACAACATCTTATGCAGGATTTTCCAAAGGTGTTAGATACAGCTAAAATTCCGAAAAAAGTATTCCAAGAAGGTGGGAAATATCCTATTCAAATGGATAACTGGAACTGGATGTTAAAAGGATTAGTTAAGCAATATGAAGGTGTAGATGGTTTAAAAACAGGACATACTCCAGAGGCTGGCTATTGTTTTACAGGTACTGCTGAAAGAAATGGCATGCGTTTAATTTCTGTAGTTATTAATACAAGTTCTAATACGTCACGCTTTGATGAAACAAAGAAAATTTTTGATTATGGATTTGCAAACTTCGATGTGAAAAAAGTGTATTCAAAAGGCTCGGCAGTAAAAGGACATGAAACTGTACGTGTGGAAAATGCAAAAGATAAAGATGTAACAGTTCAGACGAAACAAGCTATTACACTTCCAATGCCAAAAGGAAGTAAAGATGTATATAAAACAGAATTTAAAGATACAGGCAAAGAAAAAGAAGCACCAATCAAAAAAGGGACAACACTAGGACAAATGGTTATATCGCCTAAAGACACTAATGATCCTGGATTTTTATCAGGTAAATCATTGCAAGTAGACCTTGTTACAAAAGCAGAAGTAGAAAAAGCAAACTGGTTTACACGCTCTATGCGTGGCATTGGTTCTTTCTTTGGTGACATTTGGAACAGCGCTGTTGATACGGTAAAAGGTTGGTTTTAAGAGCTCTTCATTGTAGGAGCTTTTTTTTATTCCTATTTTTCATACCGACTTTATGAAAAAGTAGTGGACAAGCCTCTAATAGTTAGTGGTAGAATGTAAGAGTATTCTTAATTTTCGCCGTTAATGGGGAAAAGCAATTCACCTAGGGGGGTTTTTGTACATGACAAATGTAACAGGGACAGAACGTGTAAAACGTGGAATGGCAGAAATGCAAAAAGGCGGCGTTATTATGGACGTAGTTAACGCTGAGCAAGCAAGAATTGCAGAAGAAGCAGGCGCAGTTGCTGTTATGGCACTAGAGCGTGTTCCTGCAGATATTCGTGCAGCAGGTGGCGTTGCACGTATGGCAGATCCAACAATCGTTGAAGAGGTTATGGGTGCTGTATCAATTCCAGTTATGGCAAAATGCCGTATTGGTCACCTTGTGGAAGCACGTGTACTAGAATCATTAGGAGTAGACTACATTGATGAGAGTGAAGTATTAACTCCAGCTGATGAAGTATACCATTTAAATAAACGTGATTACACTGTTCCGTTTGTATGTGGATGCCGTGATATCGGAGAAGCAGCACGTCGTATTGCAGAAGGTGCATCTATGCTTCGTACAAAGGGCGAGCCTGGAACGGGAAATATTGTAGAAGCAGTACGTCATATGCGTCAAGTGAACGCAGAAATCCGTCAAGTTGCGAGCCTACGTGAAGACGAATTAATGACATATGCAAAAAATACTGGTGCTCCTTATGAAGTATTACTTGAAATCAAACGCCTTGGTCGTCTGCCAGTTGTAAACTTTGCAGCGGGTGGTGTAGCAACGCCAGCAGATGCTGCATTAATGATGCAACTTGGTGCAGATGGTGTGTTCGTAGGATCTGGTATCTTCAAATCAGAAAACCCAGAGAAATTTGCACGTGCAATTGTTGAAGCAACGACACATTATGAAGATTATGAGTTAATTGCAAGCCTTTCTAAAGGATTAGGTACTGCAATGAAAGGTGTCGAAATTTCAACACTATTACCAGAACAACGCATGCAAGAGCGTGGTTGGTAATTAAAGGAGATTTTGAAATGGTTAAAGTCGGTGTATTAGGTCTTCAAGGGGCTGTTCGTGAGCATGTAAAGTCAGTTGAGGCAAGTGGTGCAGAAGCTGTCATTGTAAAACGTGTAGAACAACTTGAAGAAATTGATGGTCTTATTTTACCAGGCGGTGAAAGTACAACAATGCGCCGTCTTATCGATAAGTACGATTTTATGGAACCACTTCGCGAATTTGCGAAATCTGGTAAACCGATGTTTGGTACGTGTGCAGGTATGATTTTACTTGCAAACAACCTTGTTGGTTATGAAGAATCTCATATTGGCGCTATGGATATTACAGTTGAACGTAATGCATTTGGACGCCAAAAGGATAGCTTTGAAGCTGCCCTTTCGATAAAAGGTGTAGGTGAAGACTTCGTTGGTGTATTTATTCGTGCGCCATACGTTGTCAGTGTAGGAGATGACGTGGAAATTCTTTCTATGCACAACGATCGAATGGTAGCAGTAAGACAAGGACCATTTTTAGCAGCTTCTTTCCATCCGGAGTTAACGGATGATCATCGTGTTACAGCATATTTTGTGCAAATGGTGAGAGAGGCAAAAATGAAAAAAGTTGTATAAGTAACTTGCAACTTGTGTAAGATTATAGTAAATTGATGGTAACAATTTTATAAAATAAACGTGTTGATAGGAAGTAGTAACATATAGCGTTTCTTATAGAGAGTCGGTGGCTGGTGGAAACCGATAGAAACAGTTTGTGAATCCATCCTGGAATGAAGTGTGGAATATCTTTATGATTAGTAAACATTTCCGGTGAAGAGCCGTTATTTCTACTTGAGAGGAAAGCAATATTGCTTTCAACTAGGGTGGCAACACGGGTTAACTCCCGTCCCTTTTTATAGGGACGGGAGTTTTTTGTATTTTATAAAGTAAAAGGAGGAATATAAAATGCTTGATATTAAATTTTTACGTGCGAATTTTGAAGAAGTAAAAGCAAAATTACAGCATAGAGGCGAAGACTTAACTGACTTTGGTCGTTTTGAAGAGTTAGATATAAGAAGAAGAGAATTACTTGTTCAAACAGAAGATTTAAAAAGTAAGCGTAACGAAGTATCTCAACAGATTTCTGTATTAAAACGTGAAAAGAAAGATGCAGAATCTTTAATTTTGGAGATGCGTGAAGTAGGAGAAAAGGTAAAAAATCTTGATGATGAACTTCGCTCAGTTGAAGCAGATCTAGAACGATTAATGCTTTCTATTCCAAATATCCCTCATGAATCTGCACCAATTGGTGACACAGAAGATGATAACGTAGTGGCTCGTACTTGGGGAGAGATAAAAGAATTTAATTTTGAACCAAAACCTCACTGGGATCTTGCAACTGATTTAGGAATCTTAGACTTTGAACGTGCTGCTAAAGTAACGGGAAGCCGTTTTGTATTTTCTAAAGGTGCAGGTGCAAAATTAGAACGTGCTTTAATTAGCTTTATGCTAGATCTTCATACAGAAGAACATGGATATGAAGAAGTGTTACCTCCATATATGGTAAACCGTGCAAGTATGACAGGAACAGGGCAGCTTCCAAAGTTTGAAGAAGATGCGTTCCGTATTGAGAGTGAAGACTACTTCTTGATTCCTACAGCTGAGGTGCCTGTAACAAATATGCATCGTGATGAAATTTTAAGTGTAGATAAATTGCCAATTCGTTATGCAGCATTTAGTGCATGCTTCCGTTCTGAAGCAGGTTCAGCTGGCCGTGATACACGTGGTTTAATTCGTCAGCATCAATTTAACAAGGTAGAACTTGTGAAATTTGTAAAACCAGAAGATTCTTATGAAGAATTAGAAAAGTTAACAAATGATGCAGAACGCGTGTTACAATTATTAGGTCTACCATATCGCGTTATGAGTATGTGTACTGGAGATTTAGGATTTACAGCAGCGAAGAAATACGATATTGAAGTATGGATTCCAAGTTATGGAACATATCGTGAGATTTCTTCTTGTAGTAATTTCGAAGCATTCCAAGCAAGACGTGCAAATATTCGTTTCCGTCGTGAGCCAAATGCAAAACCAGAACATGTTCATACAATAAATGGATCTGGACTTGCAATTGGACGTACAATTGCAGCTATTCTAGAAAATTACCAACAAGAAGATGGTACAATTATAATTCCAGAAGTTCTTCGCCCTTATATGGGAGGAAAAACAGTTATTAAATAAATTAAAATTTTCATCGGTATGAGTGTTGTCAATTAAATAAATTTAGGAAAAGGAAGAGTTTTTCCTTTTCCTATAATTTATTATGAGTGGGCTTGACTAACTGTTTTTCTTTTGATATTATATTTGATGTCAATATGGAGGTATACCCAAGTCTGGCTGAAGGGATCGGTCTTGAAAACCGACAGGCGGCGAGAGTCGCGCGGGGGTTCGAATCCCTCTACCTCCTCCAGATATAATTGACAACAGCGCATATAAGTGGAGATTGGAGAACTCGTTACCAACACGTAACGAGTTTTTATTTTAAAACCAATCAGAAAGTATGATGTAAGGTAGCATGCTGCCTTATAAAACACTCATATTCCGATGATTATCTTCATAGATATGAAAGGAGTCAACATGGATCTTATTATACAAACATTTCCTTTAGATGGAAAAACTCTATACTATGTACAATGTCCAGTCTGTAAGAACAATAGAATTTTAAATAGTGGTGCAAACGTATCACGTATTATAAGCGATGATACATTCCGTAAACTTTGCGGTTGTACTTGTAATGTGAAACAAGAAGCAAAAAAAGTAGAGGCACCCAAAAAAGCCGAGAAACAAGCTGTGAAACAAGAGGCAGCTCCAAAACGTACTGGTAAAGTATTAACAGCAATTATTAATGGGAAAGAAATGACTGTTAAAGAAATTGCTGAGGCATATGATATTAGTACAAGTACGGTTCGTCAGCGTATTAATGCTGGAAAACAAGAGAGTGAAATTATTGCTCCAACGAAAAAGAAAAAATGAGTGAATAGGAAAACCCGTGCATATGCACGGGTTTTTATTTTACAAGTTTACGTGTTTGCTTTAAAAAATGTCCAATTTTCTTAATGATGGGTTCGATCGAGTTTTCATCTTTTAAAATATCGTATTCATTAATATTTAAGCGTAGGACAGGACATGAATTAAAATTATTAATCCAATTTTCATAACGTCCGTGCATTTCTTGCCAATATTCAATTGGTGTTTGTTGTTCCATTGGGCGGCCACGTTCTTGAATACGACTGACAATATCGTCAAAAGAACCTTCTAGGTAGATTAATAGGTCTGGGTGAGGGAAGTATGGTGTCATAACCATTGCATCGAACAACCCTTTGTATGTTTTGTAATCCGTTTCTGTCATTGTTCCTTTTTCGTGATGCATTTTTGCGAAAATGCCAGTATCTTCATAAATAGAGCGATCCTGTACAAACCCACCGCCATATTCGAAAATTCGTTTTTGTTCTTTAAATCTTTCTGCTAAAAAATAAACTTGTAAGTGAAAGCTCCAGCGCGTGAAATCAGCATAGAACTTATCTAAATATGGATTTGAATCCACTTTTTCAAATGATGTACGGTAACCTAAAGCATTGGCAAGTGCAGTTGTCATAGTCGATTTACCAACGCCAACTGTACCAGCAATGGTAATTACTGCATCGTTTGGAATGTCATACTTTTGCCTTAAATTCATTGCTATTTCGTTCCCTTCGAGAGTGTATTTTTGAGAGTGGATAAAATTATATTCAAGTCGTCACTATTCTTCACAAAATCCATGTTATCTCCATTAAACTTTAACACTGGAATATCTGGATGGTCCTTTTTAAAGGTATCCATTGCCGTTTCGTAATCTTTGGTAAGTTGTAGTAAATAATTGGGGTCCATGTTTTTTTCGAATTCACGTCCGCGCATTGCGATTCGTTTTTGTAATGTTTCTAGACTTGCTGTTAAATATACAATGACATTTGGCACGGGCATATCTTGTGTAAGAATACGATAAATTTGCATGTATTTGTCATATTGAGCGTCTTTTAATGTGCGAGATGCAAAAATTAAATTTTTAAATATATGATAATCTGCTACTACTGGCTTACGCTGATTTAAGTATTTTATATTAATGTCTTCCAATTGCTTATAGCGATTACAAAGAAAGAACATTTCTGTTTGAAAACTCCATTCTTCAATGTTTTCATAAAACTTCCCTAAGAAAGGATTTTCATCAACAATCTCTTTAAATAAGTGGAGTTGCATGTGAGTTGAAATTTCCTTCGCTAGTGAAGTTTTTCCAACACCGATTGGTCCTTCAACCGTAATAAATGGTACTCCGGTCACGCTGTTTCCTCCTTTCGATTCATAATTTCCTGTAAATAAAAAGCACAAAACAGAATAATTGTAGCATAAGAGGGAAGCGGGCGGACTAATTTGTCATAAAAAGTTGGAAAATCGACGCATACTATTCAAATTTTAATTGAAGAGAGGGCATAATATTTGCCTTCAATGTTGTTTCCATTATTTTTAAAGCATGTTTATTATCTTGATCAGAATTAGAAGCAGTACAATCTTGTGGTATATATAGTGTATAGTTCCTCATATGAGCATCATTGGCTGTAAAGAGAACACATATGTTTCCTGCAATTCCTGTTATGATTAGTTTTTCAACCTTTAAATGTCCTAATAAAGAATTTAAGGGAGTTTCATAAAAAGCTGAATAATGTGGTTTAATAAACACATAATCATCTGCACTAGGAGCAATTGCTTGTATGATGTTTTTACTATAATGATTTGTACAATGTGTAATCAGTTGATCGATATCAGCTCTCCATAGTTGGTAATGATCGTTAATATAAATAACAGGATAACCATTCATTTTCATTGTTCGTTTTAAATGTAAAATAGGTTCTATAATCATTTGGCATTTTTGCGCAAGGATTGGTCCATGGGAGAATTGGAAGTCGTTAATCATGTCAATAATGAGCAATGCAGTATTTTTCATATGTAATCACCCTTCCTTTTTCTTTAGATTGGATTGAATGTGTGAAAGTTATCCTGCATCTATAAGAGGAAGTGTAATTGAATAGTATGTATATAAATTGAAAAGCAAACATAAAACTTTTCTTTTTAGATGGTAGAAGGGATCCGATTATGTGCAGAAACGATCAGATTGTGTTCCTGCCTCACGCCAAGTGAAAACAGAAACAGAAAAAGAAAATGGTTAAGGACACTTTTGGCCTTGCGTAGCAGGGAGATTATTTGTAATGAGAGGACTGGATTATGGAACAAGATATTTATTTTATGCAGCTTGCAATAGAAGAAGCGAAAAAAGCTGAAGAAATCCAAGAAGTTCCGATTGGGGCTGTTATTGTATTAGATGGAGAAGTAATCAGTGTTGCTCATAATTTAAGGGAGACAGAACAACGATCCATTGCTCATGCAGAGTTATTAGCTATAGATGAAGCATGTAAAAAGTTAGGTACGTGGCGTTTAGAAAATGCGACACTATATGTTACATTAGAACCCTGTCCAATGTGTGCAGGTGGGATTGTTTTATCGCGCGTGAAACGTGTCGTATATGGTGCAAGTGATCCAAAAGGTGGATGTGCAGGTACTTTAATGAATCTTTTAACAGATGAGCGCTTTAATCACCAATGTGAAGTAGTACCTGGTGTAATGGAAGAAGAATGCGGGGCGCTGTTAACGAATTTTTTTAGGGAACTCCGTAAAAGAAGGAAAGAAAAGAAGGAGAAATTGGATAAAAATACTGGTACCTAACATATTTGCAATTTATGAAGAAACAAGTTATACTGATAATGCCTTCAATAAGGCAACCGAATATTGGTTTTAACTTTGCCGTGCTAAGCGGGGAGGTAGCGGTGCCCTGTACTCGCAATCCGCTCTAGCGAGGCCGAATCCCTTCTCGAGGTTATGCTGCTGTAAGGCCTGCCTTAAGTAAGTGGTGTTGACGTTTGGGTCCTGCGCAACGGGACCCCGTGAACCTTGTCAGGTCCGGAAGGAAGCAGCAATAAGCGGGTATTCTCGTGTGCCGCAGGAGTGCCTGAACCGAGCTAACTGCTTAAGTAACGCTTATGGTACGTAATCGACAGAAGGTGCACGGCAGTTATATATGTATACAAAACCCACCTTATATAAAAAGGTGGGTTTTTTGTATGGAAAATAACTTTTGGAATCTATAAACAGAATGGGTTATAATATACAAGATAATAACCTTTGAGGGAGGCCGTATTTTCGTGTCATACCAAGCGTTATACCGAACATGGAGACCGCAAAAATTTGAAGATGTAGTCGGTCAAAAGCACGTAACAAAAACGTTGCAAAATGCCCTTCTTCAAGAGAAAGCGTCGCATGCTTATTTATTTTCTGGACCGAGAGGAACAGGTAAAACTACGATTGCAAAAGTATTTGCAAAGGCAATTAACTGTGAGCATGCCCCGGTAGCTGAACCTTGTAATGAATGCCCTGCGTGTTTAGGTATTACACAAGGATCTATTTCAGATGTATTAGAAATTGATGCGGCTTCAAATAACGGTGTAGATGAAATTCGAGATATAAGAGATAAAGTAAAGTATGCCCCAAGTGCAGTGAGATATAAAGTATACATTATTGATGAGGTCCACATGCTTTCGATGGGAGCTTTTAATGCGCTTTTAAAGACGCTAGAAGAGCCACCACAACATGTTATCTTTATTTTGGCAACAACAGAGCCACATAAAATTCCACCTACAATCATTTCTCGCTGTCAACGCTTTGCATTTCGAAAAATATCAGTAAATGATATTGTAGAGAGATTAGCAACAGTTGTTACAAATGAAGGTACAAAGGTAGAAGATGAAGCATTGCAAATTGTTGCTCGTGCTGCTGAAGGTGGTATGCGTGATGCGCTCAGTCTGATCGACCAAGCTATTTCTTATAGTGATGAAGTTGTTACGACTGAGGACGTCTTAGCGGTAACGGGTTCTGTTTCTCAACAATATTTAGGTAATCTTGTAGAATGTATACGGGAGAATGATGTATCAAGAGCGTTGCGTATTATTGATGATATGATGAGTAAAGGAAAAGACCCCGTTCGTTTTATGGAAGATTTCATTTACTATTATCGTGATATGCTCTTATATCAAACTTCACCACAATTAGAACATATGTTAGAACGAGTAGTTGTAGATGAGCAGTTTCGTATGCTAAGTGAAACGATGCAACCTGAGGTCATTTATGAAATTATTCATACGCTCAGCAAGGGGCAACAGGAAATGAAGTGGACAAATCATCCACGAATTTTCTTAGAGGTTGTTATGGTGCAACTTTGTCAGCAGTTTATGATGCAGTCAAATGGAACAGACCGTCTGCAAGCAATTATGAACAGAATGCAACAATTAGAAAAAGAATTGGAACACGTGAAGAAAAATGGTGTGCCAGCTGGTGGAGGGCAGGAAGTAAGAGAGACGCGTGCAACCCCAAAACCAGTGCGGACAGGAAGTATGAAAATTCCTGTTGGGCGCGTACATGAAGTATTAAAGCAGGCAAAACGCCAAGATTTAGAACAGTTAAAAGGCGTATGGGGTGAGCTGTTAGGGAGACTTAAATCCTACAATAAGGTGGCTTTTGCTGTATTATTAGAGAATAGTGAACCAGTTGCAGCTTCTGCAGATTCTTATGTTTTGGCTTTCCAATATGAGATACATTGCAAAATGGCAAGTGAAAATCGTGACGCGATGGATACCGTAGAACAAGTTCTTTTTGAATTGCTCAGCAAAAGGTTGAATATGATTGCAATTCCGAAGAGTGAGTGGGGGAAAATACGCGAAGAATTTTTACAACGTGAAGGTGGAAATTCAGAAGGAGATGCAGAACCAAAAGTAGATCCCCTTGTAGAAGAGGCGGTAAAATTAGTAGGGCAACAACTTATTGAAATAAAAGAATAACAACAATTAGGAGGAATTTATTATGATGCGTGGCGGAATGGGAAATATGAATAACATGATGAAACAAATGCAAAAAATGCAAAAGCAAATGGCGAAAGCACAAGAAGAACTTGGTGAAAAAACAGTTGAAGGTAAAGCTGGTGGCGGAATGGTTACTGTAATCGCAAATGGTCACAAGCAAATTCTTGATGTGAAGATTAAAGAAGAAGTTGTAGATCCAGAAGATATCGAAATGTTACAAGATCTTGTATTAGCTGCAACAAATGATGCACTTAAGCAAGCTGAGGAGCTTTCAAATTCTACAATGGGGCAGTTCACAAAAGGCCTAAACTTACCAGGTGGAATGTTCTAGTAGGAGGATATTGACGTATGCATTATCCAGAACCAATATCGAAGCTTATAGATAGTTTTATGAAGTTGCCAGGGGTTGGTCCAAAAACAGCTGTTCGTTTGGCTTTCTTTGTACTAGATATGAAAGAAGATGACGTGCTAGATTTTGCTAAATCTCTTGTGAATGCAAAACGGAATTTAACATATTGTTCTGTTTGTGGACATATTACAGATCGTGACCCTTGTTATATTTGCGATGATTCACACCGTGATCAATCAGTTGTTTGTGTTGTACAAGAAGCAAAAGATGTAATCGCGATGGAAAAAATGAAAGAATATCAAGGGGTCTATCATGTGCTTCGTGGTGCAATTTCACCAATGGAGGGAATTGGACCGGAAGATATTAATATTCCACAGTTATTGAAAAGGTTACAAGATGAAACTGTACAAGAAGTTATTTTAGCAACGAACCCAAATATTGAAGGGGAAGCTACAGCGATGTATATTTCCCGCCTCTTAAAACCGACAGGTATTAAAGTGACTCGTATTGCACATGGTCTGCCAGTTGGTGGAGATTTAGAATATGCGGATGAAGTGACATTATCGAAGGCTTTAGAAGGCCGTAGAGAAGTATAAGAGGAGAAATCAAAATGTTTTTTCAAAAAAAGGGAAAGTTGCGAAAAGAATATGATGATAAGCTAATTGCTGTATTAGAAAAAGTTAAGAATGAGTGGTTGCGTCAAAAAAGAATGGTAGAACAAAGTGTTGAACCATCTCAAGATGTATTGTGTTCTTTGAAATTAGCAGAAGCAAAATATTTTTTCTTACTAAAAGAAGCGAAAAGACGTCCAGTAAAGATGGAACAATGGTAAAAGGTCCTGGTTTTGAAACCAGGACCTTTTTTTTATGAGCAATGAGTCTTCGCTGATTAAGGTTTCACTTTATATAATCAAACGGTATTTTTTGTTTCCTTGTCCCATACATATAGAGTGTATAAGGTATATAAGGAGGGGAAACATGAATTCTACATTAGTTATTGGCGGAATTCTTAGTTTGGTATTTGTTTTGTTGATCTTTGGTGCTTCAACGAAGCCATTGCAATTTATAGGAAAGATGTTTGTGAAAGTAATAATAGGTGTAGCACTATTGTTTGCGGTTAATGTAATTGGAACTTATTTTGGTTTTCATATCCCGATTAATCTTGGTACGGCCTCTATTTCTAGTATTTTAGGGATACCAGGTATTTGTGCTTTAGTTATCATTAAGTTATATATAATGCCAGGGTGAAAATCATTTTGGCATTTATTTTAAAAAGATGAAGAATAGTGTTGACTTATTAAATGTTAATATGGTAAATTAATAAGCGTCGTCAACAACGAAAGAAAAAAGAAGTTGACGAAGTGATTAAGAA
>NZ_JAJJBY010000054.1:0-14105 GCF_022625245.1 Bacillus sp. TL12
TTTTACAGCTCATAAATCTCTTTATATTTTGCTTCTAAATAATCAGCTAAATAATTTGCATTTAACCCTTCACCTGTTACATCTTTTAAAATTTCTAACGGTTTTTTCGTTTTGCCGTATTGGTGAATATTTTTTGTCAGCCATTCACGAATTGGCGTCACATTTCCTTGTTCTAGTAGTGCATCGAAGTTAGGAATTTCTTCTAACATCTTATGTTTAAATTGCGCTGCATACATATAACCAAGTGCATACGATGGAAAATATCCAAACGAGCCATCTGACCAATGTACATCTTGCAGCACACCTTGTGCATCCGTTTCTGGACGAATACCTAAATAACTTTCCATCTTATCATTCCACGCTGCTGGCAAATCCTTTACTTCTAATGTTCCATCAAATAATTCTTTCTCTAATTCATAACGAACCATAACATGCAATGGATATGTAAGCTCGTCTGCCTCAATACGAATAAAGGACGGTTTCGATTCATTAATTGCATCATAGAACTCGTCTACAGATACATTTTCAAATTGTCCGTCGCTAAATTGTTTTAATAATTCATAATTTTTCTTCCAGAACGATTTATTACGTCCAATAAAGTTTTCGAAAAATAGCGATTGCGATTCATGAATCCCCATTGACGTGCCACTGCAAAGCGGCGTTCCTTCTAATTCCTCTGAAACATTTTGTTCATATACAGCATGTCCACATTCGTGAATTGTTCCGAAAACTGCCATCCGGAAATCATTCTCGTCATAACGCGTCGTAATACGAACATCCCCTCTATTTAATGTAATTTCGAAAGGATGTATCGTTTCATCTAGACGGCCGGCTTCGAAATTATAATTTAATTGTTTTAGTAACTCTAAGGTGAAATTTTTTTGTTGTTCTTTTGAAAAATGTTCAAACAGGACATTTGTTTTTAATTCTTTATTAGACTCAGAAATTTCTTTTACAAGCGGAACAATACGCTCACGTAGTTGTCCAAACACATGGTCTAATACTTCTACTGTCATACCTGGCTCATACATGTCTAAAAGCGTATTATACTTATACGTTTCATAACCCCAATATGTAATAAATTTCTTCTTATATTCAACGATTTTTTCTAAGTATGGTCTAAACATTTCAAAATCAGATTTTTCACGTGCTTCTCCCCAAACACTTTCTGATTTTGCTTGCAATTTAACAAATTCTTCATATTCGGCTTGTGGAATTTTTTTATTTCGATCATACTCCTTGCGGCACTCTTCTACAATTTCTTTCGTTGTTTTAGAAATTTTATTCTCTGCAATTAGCTGTTCTAATTGTGTTAAATATCTTCCCATCTCATCAGAAGTTGATAATGAAAATACTTCTGATGAAAGCATCCCTATTACTTCAGAACGTTGATCCACACCTTGTTTCGGCGCACCAGTACGTAAATCCCAAAATATAAGGCTTAATGCTTCTCCATAATTATTTATCTTTTTCACATGCGCTAAAAATTCTTTTTCTATTTCAGTTATAACGATTGTCATATGATATGGCCTCCTTTTTCTACCTCACCTATATTTCGACATAAAGATATAAAGTCCTTTTCCATATAAAGTGAAACTTTAATCAGTGGGGGTTTTCTTCATCCCCCACTAATTATTAGCCCTCACCAATTGAGCTTTTACGGGCAGTTGATTCCCCACCTATCTTCCTCGTTTCTCTCTGAATCTTGAGGTAGGGGTCTTACTGCCCGTTAATGCGGGATAAAAAGAAAAAGCTTAGCAAACGCTAAGCTTTTACAATACCGTACCTTCTACTGGAAGCACTTTTTTCACAGCTTCTACAACCTTTTCATTTTCATCCTCTGACAAGAATAACGAAATAGCACCTTTATCTTCGCTCGTACGAATTAAACGTCCAATCCCTTGACGAAGACGCAAAATCATATACGGTACATCTACATCCCAAAACGGATCATTGACGTGCTTACGTTTCGCTTCAAACACAGGATCGTTTGGAGGGAATGGAAGCGACCAAATAATAACATGTGATAATGACGATCCCGGTATATCTAAACCTTCCCATAAATGAACAGCGCAAAGTACAGTCTCCTCTTCATTTTGGAAACGTGAAACAAGTTGGCTAATTTCTTGATCTCCTTCATATAAGAATGGAACAGACATTTGTTCTTTATTCACATATTCTTTGAATGCTGTAAGCTCTTCTGTTGTACGGAATAATACGAGCGTACGTCCATTTGTTTTTTGAATGTTTTCAAGGGTATACTGGCATTTTCTTTCCCATTCATTTTCCTGGTTATACGATGGCAAGTACACTTTCATTTGCTCTTCATAATCAAATGGAGAAGCTACTGAGAATGATAAATAGTCTCTTACCCCTAAACTATTTGCCGTAAACGCAAATGAGTCATTTTCAGATAGTGTAGCAGAAGAGAAAATATATGGAATTTTTTTCGAGAACACTTTCTCCTGTAATACTTCTTCTACTGCACGCGGCATAATAACTAGCGTGAAGGCACCATCACCTTCTTCTCCCCATGTAATTACATTTTTCTCATGCATGAAAAGACGAAGTGAATGTTCTAATACATCTAAATGCTCATCAACGATATTTAAATCGTATGTGTTTACTGTATACATTTCACTTTCAAAAACAAGTGCGTCACCAACTTCAGCAATTTTTGCATAAAGTCGTTTCGCTTCTGTAGTCACTTTTTCTGTTACTGTAATTTCTAAACGTTCTGATCCAGCAATTTCTTTTTTACTTTCTTTTAACACATCGAAGAAACGCTCTGTTTGCCAAATCGTCTCTTCTACTAAATGAGCAAACTCTTCACGAATATCATTTTGTAATAATCTTGTTAAGAGTTGTTCCATCATCGTCTGTTTTAAACGGTATGTTAGTGCTTTTTGCGCTGCATACTCAACAAGATGTCCTTCATCAAAGACAACACAGCTACTTTCTGGTAAAAGTGGCATTTGTCCTTCACGCTTACGAGCATCATATGTCCAAATATGATCCATATAGAAATCTTGAGAACAAATAATTAAATCTGCTGCTTTACGATAATGTTCACGAGAAAGTGTTTGACCACAACGATGACGAGAGTCACATGTGAAACAGTCTTGGAAATAATCCCAAGATACCTTTGACCATTCCTCATCATTTAATAATGGAAACTCTTTTCGATCACCATAATGCGTAAAGTTTTGCATCGTTCCATGATCAAATACAAACTGAGGCAGTTCATAATATAAGTCTTCGATGACTTCTGGAGCTCGTCCACTCATCACATCTTCTAATTTACGCAAACATAAATAATTATCCATTGATTTCGCTAGACGTACATCAACAGATAATCCTAATGCTTCTGATAATTTCGCAATGTCCCCTTCTTCTTTCACAAGCTGTTCGATTAATGTTTCATCTGCACAAGCAATAATAGCTGGTTTCCCTGTATAACGCGCATAGCAAATTGCATATAAAAGATATACAATTGTTTTACCCGTTCCTACACCAGCCTCTGCGAACATTACTTTTTTCTCTTGAAACGCACGTTCTAATTGGAATGCCATAAAAATCTGTTCATCACGTTCTTCAAACCCTTTTTCTGGGAGGATATCGTAAAATACATCTCCAATCCACTCATTCAACTTATCATAAAAATTATCTTGTTTCCCTACTTCAAATGGTAATCTCTTCTCAGTAAACATCCTCAGCCTCCAACCAAAAAGTTTTTCTATAAAAAGATATAGCAACTGCTATTTCTAAATAGCAGTTGCTTTCCCCTGTTGTAATACATAGAAATGCGTGAAAAAAGTTTTCCTTTATGCAAGGAAAACTTTTTTTACTCTATTAATGACTTTAAATAACGCTTATCAATTAACGTTTCATATGATAATGCAGATAAATATTCCTCCTGTGCCTTTTGAATTTCATCTACCGCTACGCCTTGAAGATCAATTTCTCTTCCTAGCTCATCATACGTACGATGAATGGCCTTTTGAATCATTGACATTTGGAACCCGTCCATATCGATTCCTCCTTTTGCACATTACATAATAGCCAGTATATGCGCAGAAAAGAGGTTTTATACTATGAATTACGAGGTGGACGTTTTCCGAAGTATTGGTAATAATCTGTACGAATAAAGCCATTAAATAATTTACGCTTTTTCGATGCTTCTTGTCCGTAACATTTTTCAAATGCCTCATAGCTTGTTAATAAATATAGAGACCATGTATCTAATGGACGGAATACTTCGCCCATTTCTTTATATAATTTTTCAACAAGCGCTTTTTCACTTAAACGTTCTCCGTATGGAGGATTCGTTACAACATAACCATATTCCTCTTTTGTTGTGAAATCTTTTACTTGCATTTGTTTAAAGGAAATTAAATCACCTAATCCAACTTCATCGGCATTATCTTGCGCAACTCTTATCATGCGGTGATCAATATCTGATCCGATAATTTGTAATGGCTGATCATAATTTGCTAAATCTTCTACTTCTTGACGTGCTTCTTTCCAATTTTGCTTACCAATCCAACCCCATTCATCAGATGCAAATTCACGATTAAAACCAGGAGCAATATTCTGCCCAATTAATGCCGCTTCAATTGGAATTGTTCCCGAACCGCAAAACGGATCAACAAACGGACGATCTGGTTTCCAATTTGTAAGTTTAATTAAAGATGCAGCTAGTGTTTCTTTCAAAGGTGCTTCCCCTTGATCAACACGGTATCCACGTTTATGAAGTCCGACACCACTCGCATCAATTGTTAATGTTGCAATATCCTTTAACATTGCAATCTCAATGCGGAATAAAGGACCGTTTTCTTCAAACCAAGTTGTACGCTTATACGTTGATTTTAATTTTTCAACAACAGCCTTTTTTACAATACGCTGACAATCTGGCACACTAAATAATGTTGATTTTATTGATTTTCCGATAACAGGAAACTCACCATTTTCAGGAATATAATCTCCCCAATTTAGCGCCTTTGTCTTTTCAAATAACTCATCAAATGTTGTTGCCTTAAATTCACCAACTTTAATTTTCACACGATCCGCAGTACGTAACCATAAATTCGTACGACAAATTGCCTTTGCATCCGCTTCAAACGTTACTTTTCCGTTTTCTACTTGGCACTCATAACCAAGATCGCGAACTTCTCTTGCAACTAAAGCTTCGATTCCCATTGCTGCTGTTGCAATTAAAGTAACTTTTCCCATTTACATTCACCTCTTATGTATAATCAAACAATAATTAATAGTTTTTCTATCTATTAATTATGAAATATTACGAAGAATTCCCTTATTAACCATTTTAACTCACAAGTTATTACTTCATACAAATAAAAAGCCCTCCTCTTACAAAGGAGAGCTGGGTTATTCCATAATTGGTTCATAACGTTCTGTAAGCCATGTTCTGTTCCTTTGTACTGCAAACGGCCCACGCCTCGTACTCCGGTGGCAATCATCTATCTACAGGGCAAAATGCCCGTCCTTTTCCATCGTTCATTTCCTTGGAAAAGATTCCCCTACCATTATTTGGGTTTCTCGCTCGTGGGGTTTACCTCGTTCCACTCCTATCATTTCTTCAAGGACTTCGTCACTGTGGCACTTTAAAGGTAGTCAAACCATATCCAGAAGGACTTAGGTTTTTTCCCTGCCGTTAATCCAGCCTTACAGCCAGAATACCCTAGCTTATGAATTGGCTAGGCACGAACACTACAACCATCTCAGGTTGTGCGAGCATGGACTTTCCTCTACAACGTTGGCGTTGCAGCGATTACCCAAACGTTATGACAAACATTAGTATAGTGGAAACAAAAAGATTTTGCAATGCTTTTTTATATGTAAAATGCTTCAATCTTTTTCTATCCTTAGATTACTCGTATAACTTACTTCCAAATACAGCTTTTTCTAGATTAGATAAACGTTTTAAAATATCCGTATTCGTATTGTTGTATACAGGTTGTGCAACCGGTGTTGGAGCTGGTTGCTGCGGAACTTGTGCTTTCACTAATTTCTGTTCTTCTAATTCACGTTTCAAACGAGCATTTTGTTGTTGTAATTGCTCAAGTTCCTTATGAAATGCTTCATAATCCTTAATAATCATATCAAGGAACTTATCTACTTCCTCTTGTTGATAACCTCTCATACCTGTCTTAAATTCTTTTTCCAAAATGTCTTTCGCTGTTAATTTAATTTTATCCGAAATCATTTTCTTCACCTCAAATTTTTACCAAAACTTTCACTAACTAAATTTTTTCAGAAACAATGCCTTTTGTCAATCATATATACGCGATCTATATTACATATTACTCTGCATTATTCCACTGTTCCTCTTCTATTATATCTTGTAAATCAGAAAAAAGAATGAAATAACTGTGATAATTTTCTATTTCTCCTTTTTTCTTTGCTACTTCTACCATGTATTTAGGACTCCCTGGTTTTTCTTCATCATATACCGCCAAAAGTGCATCACTTTTTTCAATAAAAAATTGATTTTTTAATCGAAACTGTTCTGGACTTTCATATTTTCTTTTTGTAATACTATCAACATAGTCAGCTTGCGCGAGAATGGATTCATAATATTCTCGATTCCCTTCCTTCCAACTTTCTTCCTGCTCTAAAAAAGGAGTGAACACAGCCAACTTTAAATCCGGATACACTAACTGCATTTCAAAAACTACTTCAGCTGCCCATAACTCTACTCCTAACTGCCCACTTATTATGACCCATTCTAACCCTTCCTCTATAAAAGCGAGTAATTTACGACACAATGCTTTTTTTATACATACAACACCTGGATGATCATTTTTAAAAATTCCAAGTTCAAATGGTTTATATCCTGTTACTGCAACAACTTTCATATCAACACTCCAATAAAAAGAAAAGAACTAGCATTTTGCTAGTTCTAACATAACATTTACTTTTTAAACATTCCACCGACATTTGGTCCTGCATTTGGTCCTGCACTTGGTCCTGGTCCGAATGGGGATACTTGTGGTCCTGCATTTGGTCCTGGTCCGAATGGGGATACTTGCGGGCCATGGCCACATGGTCCACAAGGTCCACCGAATCCACCAACTCCACCAGGTCCGCCAGGTCCACCGAATCCACCAACTCCGCCAGGTCCGCCGAATCCACCGACTCCGCCAGGTCCGCCGAATCCACCGACTCCGCCAGGTCCGCCGAATCCACCGACTCCGCCAGGTCCGCCGAATCCACCAACTCCGCCAGGTCCGCCGAATCCACCAACTCCGCCGTATCCTGGATCAACAGGGTCTACAACATTCACATTAGAAGTTGTTTGTGGGAAGAAATGTTGATTTTTAATTTGTTGATGATGAACGTGTGTTATATGAGTTGGATGAATATTTGGTACCACTGTTGTAGAAAAAGTGTGTGTTACACATTGCTTTGTTGGATGAACGACAGGAGGCGTTGTACAAATAGGTCCTGTAGGCTTATGCCCTCCAAAACATGGATGACAATGATGCATAGTTTTTTCTCTCCTCTCTCATTAAAAAAAATCTGACTACACTTTACAATATGAGAAAGGGTTAAAAGCCGCTTGTTATATATACCCATTTATTTAATGGAAATTTGTCTATATGATAGCCGCTTACGTACGATAACTTGGACACACAACTATCATCCTTTAGCAAAAAATCCTCCAACTTGTTTTACAATCCCAGTGACTTGATTCATCGCATTCATCATTTGACCAGCTGTATTCATCATTTTATTCACATCGTAATTACCATCTGCCGTCTTAAATTGAGATACGAAACTAGAAAATTGACTTGGCTGTTGTTGTTTTTGCTTGTTCATCGTTGGATATGTTTGAAAAGGCTGCTTGGGTGGGTAAAACATTGACGGCTGATTCATATAAGATTGTTGATTCATATGAACCTGTGGCTGCTGGTTCATAAAAGATACCTCAAATGGCTGATAATAATCCATTTGATTTCCGTAATAAGGAGCGAATGGATACATATTATAACGTAAATATGTATCCTCGTTATTTTGATAAGCATTTGGTTGTGAATAGACATTCGGCTGTGAATAGACATTCGGCTGTGAATAGACATTCGGCTGTGAATAGACATTCGGCTGTGAATAGACATTCGGCTGTTGAAACATGTATTTCCCCCCTCTAACTAAGTTTCTACATATAGAATATGTACCCATAAAATAAAATGTGTAACCTTATAAATGTCTGTTTTTGTCGGAAGTTTAAATTTTTAAAAAAATAAGAAAGTAAGCCTTTTCATGTTACCATAGTAGAGAAGAAGATTCTCATGGGGGAGGAATCAACATGATATTAGGGGATTTAAAACAAGCTTTCGCTCAAAAAAAGGGGTACTCTACAGAGGATATGAATGAATTGCTTGATTTTGCTAGACATCACTATTTAGAAGGGAAAATCTGCATCTCAGAATATCGAGTATTAATACGTGAACTAGAAATAAATGGGGCGAAACCCACACATACAACTGTAGAAGCATAAAAAACAAGAGGGTTCCCCCTCTTGTCACTTACATTGTTCTACTATATTTTGTAACGTATATAAAATCGCCTGATGTGTTTCATAAAACCGCTTACCTTTTCCCTTACTTACAAAACATTGCAGTGCATTATTTTGTAAATTTTCATATACTTGGTCAATTTGTTGTACATGTATATACTTAGGCTTCTCATGTTTTATCCATTGATAAGCTAATTCTTTCCACACATCTAACTCCTGATCAACCATATCAACAAAAGGTTTCATATCTTGATAAAAATCAAATTCTTTTTCTTCTCTTTTTTTTATAATTGTTTCATCATTGTACCGCATTAATTTTATTGAAGACTGCATTAATGTTCCATAACCCAATTTATTTCCACCCTCTTATGCGCTCACAATAACGTTTTGAAACGTTTGGAGCCAACTTCCTTTTTCTTCATGATGCAATAATTTATCCTCCATATGTTGAATATGCATTTCTGTTACTTCTCCTCTATTACATATATCTTCACGCTTGTCTTTTAAAGAATGATTAACTCTAAGTGAAACATTCATTTCCAGCAAATCAAGAGCACTTAACATTTGATCCATTTTTTTCATTACGTTTTCCTTCTGAACCATCGCCATTTATAAAACGCCTCCTTCTTTGCTTTTCCTTTGTCATGTTATTTCGACGATTCACTTATCACTCCTGCACGACTGACAAAACTAGTTGATATTCGGCAAAGAAATCGGTTTGTATGAGTTTTATAGAAATGGTAACAATACAAAAGGGAGGTGTTTACCATGACTAAAAATAAAAATGAGAAGAAGAAAAAACAAAACAAGCAGCAAACTAAACCTGAAACCGGAAATCCGAAGCTAGATGGTCCGAACTTTCCTGCTACATAAAGTGAAACTTTAATCCGTTGAGGACTTCATCCCCAGCTGATTATTAGACCTCACCAATCGAACTTTTATGAGCAGTTTATCTTCCACCTAGCTCCCTTAATTTTTTATACAGTTTCAGCTGAAACTGTATAAAAAACGTCGACTCATTCATGTAATCAATTAGTCCCGACTTCCTTTAAAAGAGCGGGACTTTTCTTATTATATCATGAAGTCATTACCCCTTTGAAAAAAGCGATTCAATGTAGAGAAAATATGTACTTGATGTTGTTTTTGTAGAAACCATTCCGTAATCTCAACTTCTTCCTTTGGTTCCTGAAACAAAAACAACGTCTCAATATCCATTTTTTGATGAAACCAATCTTTTTCTAAGCTATTTTGATGTAGCACAATTGAAAAAGCATCTCTTAACCTCGGTGTATCTTTCTCTTTTGGAATGGTAAAATACTGCTCGTAATCCACTCTTGATCCTGTAGGGGATGTTCGCAAAGAAAAATCATAAAATAACACTTCATAGTCAGGATGAAATAATAACCACGCCAAATTCTTCCCGAGTTCTATACGTTTTTGTAGCTTTTCAAATTGATAAACCGAAAAACCATATAGGCTACCTTTTGTTGTCGGGAAAATTACAGCATTAAAGTGAAAGAGTTCTTGAAATTTAAACAGTAAAGTTTGAAATACATGTTTTTGAAAATATGGATGTTCAATAATCGGTTTTTGAATCTTATTTTGTTCATTAATAATAAGCGCTGTAATAAGACGTGTGAGATCTCTTTTATTCCAAAAATCTTTCCATTCCTTTTCCATAAAAATAGATACATTAAAAAACTGTAATAAATGAAAAAGGGGGCTAGACATTTTTTTACTGTATTCGTATAACAACAATTGTGGGTATGCATCTGAAAAAATAAGCCAATTTGCACTTTCATACGTAAAAAAGAGCTGCTTTCTCATTCTTTCAGATAAAACATTTTGATAACATTTCCCTGCTAAATCTGTCATATTCCATCCAGAATTTCTCGAAACCATACTCGCCAAAAATGACCACCTGATTTCTTTATTTCTCAAGTAATATTCTTGATAAGCATATGTACGTGAAATATTATCCATATTTGCTAGAGCTGTTTGTTGTTTAATATGCGCTATTAAGCGCTTTTCTTCCTTTGTACATAAAACTCTACTACGATCTCTATTTATTTTTTCATACTCATTCTGCATAAGCATACATGAATCACCACATCTCTCTTGAAAAAAATCGCATCTTTTTTACTTTTTTTGATATAATCACCTTTGTAAGTAATTCTAGGTATGTTGGAGTGGACAAACTATGACCATTCGTTATCCAAACGGAAAAAGGTATAATCAAGCATTACAACCTCAAAAAACACAATTTAAAAAACATACTTATGGCAATAGAGGTATGTCTCTTGAAGAGGAGCTAAATGAAACAAATCAATATTATTTAACCCATAATATCGCATGCGTACATAAAAAACCCACCCCTCTTCAAATTGTAAAAGTGGATTACCCCGCTCGAAGTGCTGCAGTTGTGAAAGAAGCTTATTTTAAACAGCCTTCTACAACGGACTACAACGGTGTATACAAAGGAAAATACATTGACTTCGAAGCGAAAGAAACAAAAAATAAAACAAGTTTTCCGCTGCAAAATTTCCATCTTCATCAAATTAAGCATATGGAACAAGTAATAGCTCATAATGGAATTGCATTTGTTATTATTAAATTTGCGCTTTATGATGAATTTTATTTACTCGATGCAAAACATGTCATTTCATTTTGGAATCGTCAAGATGCTGGTGGACGCAAATCGATTAAAAAACAAGAAATCGAAGAGCACGGATACTTGTTATCATGCGGTTATCACCCTCGAATTGATTATATTCGTGTACTAGACATGGCTTATTTTTCGTGATAGAGTCAACAATAAGGCTCTTTTTTCGACTTTTGGGGAGAAAATGAAAGGTAGGAGAAAGTATAATGTCAGAAAATTATCGTTCTCGTACAGAACGAAAACATGCACAACATCAACAACAAGAAAAAAACCAAACGGAGAAACCAAAGAAAAAAGGTTCCTTTTTCAAGAGATTTTTAATTGGTTGTCTACTTCTTGGCATTGTTGGTCTTATAGCTGGAGTTTCTGCTTTTTTTGTAATGGTAAAAGATGCTCCAAAGCTAGATAAAGCAAAACTTGTCAATCCACTATCAACTAAATTTTATGATAAAGACAAGAACTTCTTTTATGAATATGGTGCCGAAAAACGAACAAATATTACTTACGATCAAGTTCCAAAAGTGGTAGAAAGTGCATTCCTAGCGACAGAAGATGCTCGATTCTATCAACATAATGGAATCGACTTTAAACGTACAGGAAAAGCAATTCTTGAAAATATCACAGGTGGTTTTGGTTCTCAAGGTGGTAGTACAATTACCCAACAGGTAATTAAAAACTATTTTCTAACGATGGAAAAAACATCAAAACGTAAAGTACAGGAATGGTATTTAGCTTATAAATTAGAGCAACAATATTCCAAACATGAAATTTTAGAAATGTACTTGAACAAAATCAACCTTGGTAATCGCTCTTATGGGGTTGCAACAGCAGCGCAAAACTATTATGGAAAAGATTTAAAAGATTTAAAATTACACGAAGCAGCGATGCTTGCTGGGTTACCTCAAGGTCCAAACATTTATGATCCAACAAAAAAAGAAAATGTTGATCGAGCAACAAAACGTCGTAACGTTGTATTAACGTTAATGAATCGACATGGCTTTATTTCAAAACAAGAAATGGATGAAGCATTAAAAATCCCTGTAACTGAAGGACTTCTTCCATCTAAAGAAGTCACTGAAATGCCTTATCCTGCCTTCTTAGATGCGGTTGTAAAGCAAATTGAAAAAGAAATGCCTGATGTAAATATCGGATCTGATGGTTTATCTATTTACACAACTCTTGATCCTAAAGCGCAAGAATATGCGGAAAACATAATGGATGGTGACATTATTAGCTATCCAAACGATCAATTCCAAGGCTCTTTCGTATTTATGGATACAACGAATGGTGAAGTCCGGGCAGTAGGGGCAGGACGTAAAGAAAGCAAAACAACATTTAAAGGGCATAATATGGCCATTGATTTAAAACGACAAGTTGGTTCTACAATGAAGCCAATTTTTGATTATGGTCCAGCTATTGAGTATATGCAGTGGTCAACATATCATCAGTTAAACGACTCAGAATATACATACTCAAACGGTAAAAAGATTCGAAACGCTACAAACAGTTATAAAGGTGACGTTTCCATGCGTGAAGCATTGAAAAAATCTTTAAATATTCCTGCTTTAAAAACCGCTCAAGCAGTTGGTTTAAATAAGTCAAAGGAATTTGCCGAAGGACTTGGTATGACATTCAAAAATGGCGAAGTATATGAGTCAACTGCAATTGGTAGTAATGACAGTTCTCCATTAGATGTAGCCGGGGCATATGCTGCATTTGGTAACGATGGTGTATACAATAAACCTCATTTCGTAACAAAAGTTGTCTTTCCTGATGGAAAAGAGAAAAACTTTAAACCAAAAGAAAAACGAGTAATGAAAGATTACACAGCATACATGATTACTGATATTCTTCGTGATGTAGTAAAACCAGGTTCAGGCGGAACAGGCCCAACAGCATATGTTCCTGGATTTGATGTTGCTGGTAAAACAGGAACCCAAAACTACGATGCGTCAGTAATACAAAAATACGGTATCCCAGCAGACGCCAACAGGGATAGTTGGTTTGCAGGATATACACCACAATATACAATGGCTGTATGGACAGGTTATGAAAAAGATAGTGCAGAAAATTATATAGGTGATAGATCAACAAGAATTGCTCAACAAATGTTTAAAGCAATGATGAGTGAATTTGCAACAGATAAATCTCGTTTTGAGCAACCTTCTTCAGTAGAACGTTTAAATGAAGAGCTCTATGTGAAAGGTGCGAAAAAGGATGCTGTTAAACAAATCAAAGTTGACCCACCAACTGGTGTAACACCATCTTATGATGCAGCGTCTAATACAATTAACCTGAGTTGGTCTGGGCCTTCAGATGTTACTACTTACTCTGCAAGTTATAAAGCAAATGACGGCTCTAGTGGTAGTCTATCCGTAAGTGGTACAAGCGCTTCACTGGGCGGCGTAAAACCAGGTGTAACTTACAGCTTCTCAGTAGTAGCGAAAAAAGGAACCGGCACAAGCAATGCAGCTGGCGTATCCTTCACTGTTCCTGGTGAGAGCGAAGAAGCTAAGAAGAAAGCTGAGGAAGAAGCTAAGAAGAAAGCTGAAGAAGAGGCTAAGAAAAAAGCTGAGGAAGAAGCTAAGAAAACTGAAGAAGCCAAGAAAGCTGAAGAAGCTATGAAAGCTGAAGAAGCTATGAAAAAAGCTGAGGAAGAAGCTAAGAAAAAAGCCGAAGAAGAAGCTAAGAAGAAAGCTGAAGAAGAAGCTAAGAAGAAAGCTGAAGAAGAAGCTAATAAACCAAAACCAGAAAAACCAGAAAAACCTGACAAACCTGACAAACCTGACAAACCTGACAAACCAGAAAACCCTGACGAACCAACAGGTGGTGGCGGAGGGGAAAATCCAACACCGGAACACCCAACACAGTAATCAAAAAAAGAAGTCACCTTTCTCTAAAGAG
>NZ_JAJJBY010000055.1:0-13952 GCF_022625245.1 Bacillus sp. TL12
GCATTTGCTTCTTCTTAACTTGATGGCAATGTTGTCGTACCCCATGCCCATCAACTTAAGAATTTTATAACATCCCAAAACAAAAAATTGTACATTTTCACCTGGAAGTTTCAATTTTCTCGTTTTGGTGTATTTGCTTTTCTTAGCTTGATAGCGATGTGACGCTACCCCACGTAATACAAAAAATGCAAATCAAAATTTTCCAAATGAATCTCTAATTGATATAATACTTTATAGATATAATTAACATTCTGTTCATATTAAAAAATTGAAAAGAGGTGGCACTTTAAAACGTTTTGAAATTTTCCATCTAATTATACTAAAGTTTAGTGGTGAAACTAATATGAATCAATGGCTAAGTAATAATAAAAGAGCAGATCACTATTTTGGCGGTTGCATATTAAAGTTTTTGTTAGGTATGAGTCTTATTTTTATATTTATTATATATCCTATTTATTGGATTTTTTTTCAAGAAATCGAAAGACCTCTTTTAAAAGATACGTCACCAAACCAAGTAAATCAAATAGAAATTACAGGGATTGCATATGGACATATCTCAGATGATAAATACATAAAAATTTACTTTAAAGAAAAAGAAAAACTTGTAGAGAAAACAAAAGTAAGGGTAGTTAATTTTAATATAGCTAATAATCCAGATCTTTATAAAATTTCATGGAAAGATAATACTAAAGTTTCAATATTAATGAAATTTGAATATGAAACTAAAACGTTAGAATATAATTTCGAAACTGGAAAAATAAGCGGATATATCAACAGTACAAATAATAACTGATTATGACCTAATATCCAAAAAATCCAACTTTCTCAAATATGTGAGATACACCTCCAAATCGTAGAAATTCTCTCATGTATAGCATTACAATCATTGCAAGACTATTCCCCTTTATTTTTTCTAAAATAATCAATCTAGAGTTAGTATAGTCATATGGACACAACTTAGTTAAGTCCTTACAATGGGTTTCAAGGAGGAAGTGTCCGCATGACAAATAAGAAATTTTAAAAAATGGTTGTTGAATTATATCGTTCGGGACAACCTGTCAAACAATTAAGCAGCGAGTATGGCGTATCAGAGGTAACCGTTTATAAATGGATTAAAATATATTCTCCTATCACAGCAATTGATGAAGATGAAATAACACTAGAAGATCTAAAACAGATGAAAGAAGAAATGCTTCGTTTAAAAGAAGAAAATGAAATTTTAAAAAAGGCTATGGCCATATTCGCGAGAAAATAAAAGATACCGAATTACATCAATTTATTGATTTTCAAAAAGAAACGCACTCTGTTCATATGATGTGCCAAACTCTTGGGATAGCGAGAAGTTCTTACTACCAATCTCAGCACAAAACAGAATCAAAGCGTAGTCTTGAAAATAAAGAATTAACTAAAAAAATTAAACAAATTCATCAAAAACAACTGTAGAAGAACGGACAAATCTATTAGAACAGGACTTCTCTACAACAACAATAAATGAAATGTGGGTAGCGGATATTACCTATATTCACGCGTAAAAAGACGGTTGGTGTTACCTTGCATCTGTGATGGATTTGTATTCAAAAAAATTGTTGGATATTCATTTTCACGAAATATGACAACAAATCTTGTGGTAACAGCGTTAAAAAACGCTTACTATACATAGAAACCACCAGAAGGTCTTATTCTACACAATGACTTAGGAACTCAATATACAAGTCAGGAATTTCAAACCTTACTCGCGAGTTATAAAATCAAACCTTCTTTCAGTAAGAAAGGCTGTCTGTATGATAACGCTTGGATCGAGTCATTTCATGCCATTTTAAAGAAATAAGAAGTATATCGTACAAAATATGTCACATTTGAACAAGAAAACTTAGCATTATTTCAATACATCGAGGGATGGTATAACTGCAAGAGGATTCATAGTAGCATTGGTTATAAAACTCCCCAAGCAATAGAAGGTCTAAGCTTAGATTTAACTTTTTTGTGTCCAAAATGTTGACTCAAATCCAATCACATAAATATAAAAAGAAGAGGTTACTTTAGTAACCTCTTCTTTTTATATTTATTATTCTTTGCTAGCAAGATTTTTAATTTTGTCTGCAAATGCTTTAGCAATCATAATGCCTTCTTCATTTGAATAATAAGGAACTGGCAATTTTGGATTTACCGTTCTTAACTTCTCTCTTATTGCTATCAATTCAGGAGATTGACCAATCATAACGTTTTCTGCATCTTTTTGCATAGTATTATAATCACTTTTAAACTTATTTTTGAAGAACTGAGTGTATCGGGTCATAACTGAACCTGAATAATATGATTTAGTAGCTTCATAAATTGTAAGCTTATCATTTTCTTGTAACATCTTAGCAATATTAAGAGCATCCACATCTCCTACAAGATCTTTATAGTCGAAATTTTTCGCATCCTTCAATGTACTACCAATATAATCATATGCAGCTAAATAGGTCTTTTGATTCATATCAATTTTACCGTCACCATATCTACCTCTACAATCATAAACATCAACAGCAACAGTATATAAATCCCCAGCCCACCCTGCAAAATCTTGCACAGTAATCCCAACGAACGGGTACTTTGCATATAATACTCCAGACAAGGTAGCCAACATATGAGGTGTATCAATTTCAAGTCCAGAAATTGGATCAATCCCATTTTTACGCGGGCCTTTCCCCATAGTATTATTTGCGAATTCCGCAAATTTTTCATCGAATGGACCTGAAGTAACTGTCCATGCTCCTCCCGTATATCTACCTTGACGATAATAATTTGTTACCAAGTAATTCGCCATGAATACATTGCCTTTAGTATATTGTAAAGCAAGAAGTTGTATTTTACCTAATTCATTTAGGAATGCATCATTTACATCTGTTGGTTTACCGATTTCAGAAACACCATTATCTCGACCTGATTTAATATTATTGTCTATTTGAATAGCACCACTACCTGATCCAACTGTAATCGTTGAAATTTGATCAAAAGCCCAGTTAGTTGGAAGCGGAAATCCTAAATTCCCACTAAATCCTGTAGACATCCCACTAACAAAACTTGTCTTTGCGTAACCTTTCTCTGAAACTTGAATACATACGTTTCGAGGCCCATAAACACCAACTTTATAAGATCCACCAAGCTCAAGAATTTTCTCATTTATAGCCCTAAAATGAGGAAGAATATTATCCGTAATATCTGTCCCATATGCATCAAAATCAACTGCAAAATAAATAGTAGCGCCATTTTTGAATCCATATTCTTTCGCCGCATCGTATGCTGCTTTTGCATCCGAACTACCTTGGTCCGCATTAAAATATGAAGCCTTTGCACCATTAGTTTGGAAAATTGGAAATACAGATAATCCAGCAGCAAAAATATTTTTCAATTCACCTGGTTGTAGTTTTTTATTTATACCACCTGAAACATTAGTAAGATAACGTCCTACAGTTTCATAACCAGCAGCCTTTAAAGCTTTGCCTCTCTCTAAAGTGACTTCCGTTATACAATCACAAGCTTTTCCTTTTCGATCAGGATCACCCGTACTAACTAATGCTGATAACCAAGTTGACTTATTCGCAACACCATCAACAGGAAGTAGTGTGAATCCTTGGAATTCCTTAACTTTATTTGCTATGGTCGCATTATATGTTGTTGAAAATGAACCAGAGTCATAACCATTAAAATATAAAGCATATTGGAATAATGTAACAAATCTACCCGAACTACCCTCTTTTAGAATTGGTAATCCATCCTTTGTCGCAGGACCAATCCTGCCTGTTTGACTACCTGCAGGAATTCCTAATTCTGTCTGTAAACCGTACACTAAAGCTTTATTTGTACCTGCTTGGTAATGACCATCTGTTGGTTGAACACCAGAAGTTTTGTAATACTTATTATTTAAATCTTGTTGAATTTGTCGTACTTTTGCATCTCCACCCGGAGTAAGACGATAAGCATCCATTGTTAAGAAAGCCTTAAAAATATAGTCATACACTTTACCATCAGCTACTGGAAGACCAGCATCTTTTTGTAAACTTACAACTGCATTTTTCGTTTGCTCATCAAAAACATCATCAAATTTCCCCGGATTATATCCTTTACAATACATAGCGCCTTTTAAAATTTGAACAATCGCTTTTCCTTTTGCATCAGTAGGAACGTTTCCTAAAGACATCTCACCCCACTGTTTATATTTAGAAGCCGTAGTTGGACCGAATGCATCTGCAAGTGTAGTAATACCCAATTCAACTTGAAGGGCTCTTGTTAAAGCAAAAACAGTTGACCAACCTGTTTTACCATTTAAAGGCGCTGGTTGAAAACCCGCGACTTTTCCATATTTTAAATTTACCCATGTTTGTACTGCAAATACTGCTGGATCTCCCTGTGACTCTACCATTATAAATTCTCTCCCTTTTCTTTTTAATGAAGCTTAATTTAATAATGTAGTTAAAAATAAATATACATGTTTCAATAAAAATTGTATTAAATTAGGCTCTTACTCTATTAAGTGAAAGGAAAGTAGAATAAATAAAAAAAATTTAAAAATTATTTTTAAAAATTTAGGATAAACAAAAATAGCTATAACATCGGATTTGATAGTCTATCAAAGGATTACCTTATATAAACTCCTTTTTAAGGGTTTTCGTTGACTTTTGAAATAGAGATTGGTTTGTCGTGTGAGCGCGAATCCCCACATATTACATATCTACCCTTATAGTAAGTAAAATTATTATTCGAAAACACTAGGCGATTCGCCCCATATAATAGCAAACTCAAGCCGATAATCTTAGATAGTTATTTTTGAATGTTTCGACTTGGTACCACCAAAACTCGAGCCGAAAAAAGTTTTGCAAAGATATAACTCTTTCTTTCGGAACTTTTAAAGGTGGATGGAGGATTGTGGATATGAATTTTGGAGTTTTATGTTTCAAGGACTGTCTTTGATAGATAGTTAAGGACATGCGCGAAAGATAGCTTTTGAACAGTTGAAGGAATGTTTTAGAGAAAATCTCAATATAAATGTGTTATAAAATTGAATTATTGGCCGGTGAACTACACAAGTTCTGTTGCAAAGTTCTTTAACAGAGAAAAAGTCAAATTCAGTACAATCAAATTTTATACAATAGTAAGTAATCGCTGTAATTCATTGTATGTTGAAAAACCGAAGTTTGGCCGCAAACTTCGGTTTCGTTTATATAGAGCATGAATCATTTCGATTCCTTTAATCGTACAAGAAGCATGACGTAGATTTTGAAATCCTGTAGATTTAGCAAACGATATGAATTTTTTTGAATGTGTAAATAACTTACTTTTCTACTAATATAATCCCTATTTATTTTCTTTTTCACTTTGTTCTTTGAGATATGCTTTTTCTTCTTTCTGAGTAGCTAATCTTATCGCTTCTCCACCAGTTTCCCCAACATTTTCACCACCCTCTCGCTCCCATATATAATTATGTTCCCCGACTGCTTGAGAGAAATCTCCTTTTTCCCAACGTTCTAGAATATCAGCATACTTTTCTTTGTTAGGCATTTTATCGCTCTGGTCTAACATATGCCGAAGCTTTTTTATATTATCGGGAGACATTAAGATAAAGCCGGATTTTTTATCAGCTATTACTTTTTGATGCAACATTTTATGCATAGAATCCATCATGACTCCCTCGGCGTTGACCACTTCGTCAATGCTCTCACCTTTAGCAACTTTCTTTTTTTCACCTTCGTTATTAAAAAACGTTCCTCCCATGCATCCTATAAGTACACCTAATATCACGGTACCCATTGTAATAATCGAAATTCTGGTCCGCTTATTCAACTTTTACACCCCTTTATTTAGGATTTAATCCATTTCTAATCTAACTCTTATAAATCGCATTACTATTTAAGTTTCATAAAAATTGGAGCAAAAATACGCTCTCTATTTTACAATTTATATTTTTTTCACTTACATTACAATATTTCTGTTCTATTTTATTTTCTCCTCCACCGACAAACAACTTGCACTTTCACTTAGTTCGATATAATTAATTAGTGTTGGACAAAGCTGGTACGGGGGCTGCATCAAATCTGGCTACGAAATAAAGTTTGATTAAAAATACTTCGTAAATCCGTATTTCACTATAAGTAAAAAGAAACCATTCATTCCAAAGATTGATTAAAATGATGTCTTCTTTAGCAGATTTTAAACCGGTTTTTATAAAAAGGTTTAATCATTTTCTATTTGTGTTGTTCAACAATCGCACCCAATCACAGAATAACGATTTAAATTAGTTGACTAAATATTAATTTCTATAAATCTAATAATTATGGAATAATTAAAATGTTTCATTGTGATTATAAATATTTTTCTTTGAAGGTGAGACTTCATTCACTCAAAACATCAAATTTATTACCATCTAAATCATAAAACGTTCTAACTAAAAAATAGAGACTTTATTTTAAATCCACTGCAGCATTTGAACCTACATTAAAAGAGATAGATACTCGATTTGTAAAAAACGAGTATCTATCTCTTTTAAGTTTGTATATTATATAGCTTCCTTTAACTTATTATTAACGATAGATCATGAAACCGTCTGTATAGTTTGTATTAGAACTACCCATTTTAAGATCACCTCTGATTCGATATTCACCTGGTAAGTTATCAGTGATATTAAATGATCTTGTTACTTGATTCGAGAAACTTCCGCTTAATGAGTCAGTAGTTTTCCATCCGGATGATGTTTTTCGTTGTAAATAGATTGTATAAGTCCATGTACCCCCACCATAGTTGTTAATTTGTGTGAAATCTACTGTCGTAGCTCCCGAACTGTAATAACTTGCATCTGTAAAACCACTTACCAATGTAGTATAGCCATTGTAACCACCATAAACATAACCTGCCATTTTGTTTCCTCCTCAGAATATTATACTTTTTATTATTGGAGCTTATTTATTAGGATAATTTAGAGAGAATTTTTTCTTCAAGTGATCTAGTAAATTAGCTCCTTACTCTATTAAGTGAAATGAACGTATAATAAATAAAAGATTGAGGAATTTTTTAAAATAATATTTTTGGTTCTGTTGCAAAAAAATGATACATTACAAAATTCGTTTTTTGCACCAGAACCTGTTAATTTATATGTAGTCAATATTTTTATTGTTAATTCATTCTTTTCTATACTAATTACATACTATTTTCAGAGTGATAGTGTCAGTATATTCGGAGTTGAGAGATTCAATGCAGTCATCTTGAGGTTTTTGACTAAAATGAATTTTCTAACACTTAATATTTTTTGTGAAATCATGTACTTTTTGATTATATTTTGTAGTATTCATTATAAATTAAAGATACGTTTCTATTAGAAACTCTCCTTATAAAAATTGTGCTCCCATGGAGGAGTTTCAACCTTTTTCAGAGCACTCACTCTAATGTGAGTGTATTTTTTTTGCAGACAAGGACTGGAACGCTTCTATCAACATCCAGCAAGGAGAGCGATTATGTTAGTAGAATCATATATAGAGCAAGGGACAGGCTCGATAGCTAAGTAAACTTCATACCGATAGGTACGATTACCTTAGAAGCTCTCCTTTAAGTGAAGTGTAGATAGTGGGAGTTCACATGATGTTTTTTTAATTAGCTTAAATTCTTTTACTTACAGACTACTTATATAGGTTAGTAGTGAGGGTTCTGTTGCAAAGTTTTCTAAATGAGGCTGCACTCTAGAAAAAAAGAACCAGGAGGATCACAAATGCGATACTTTAAAGGAAAACAGTTCAAGAGAGGTATTATTTTAGTAGCCGTGGGCTACTATTGTCGTTTTTCTTTAAGCTATCGTGATGTATCTGAAATCCTAAGAGAACGTGGTGTCTCCGTTCATCCTACAACCATTATGCGCTGGGTTCATGAGTATGAAAATTTAATCTACCAAATTTGGAAAAAGAAAAATAAGCATGTACAACGCTCGTGGAAGTTGGATGGGACTTATATAAAAGTTAAAGGTGGATGGTGTTATCTCTATCGTGCAATCGATAAAGAGGGGAATATATTAGAGTTTCAACTTCGTAAAAAACGAGATCATCCAGCGGCATATGCTTTTATGAAAAGATTAGTGAAAATATTTGGAGAACCGATGGTTCTCGTAATAGACAAAGCTCCAGCATTACTTTGTGCATTGAACAAGTTAAAGGAACAAGGCTTTTATGCATGTACTATTCATTATACAAGCAAGTATTTGAACAATCGTATTGAACAGGATTATAGACATATAAAGCGACGCTTTGCTAAATCTACAGGATTTCAAAATCTACGTCATGTTTCTTGTATGATTAAAGGAATCGAAATGATTCATGCTATATATAAACGAAACCGAAGTTTGCGGCCAAACTTCGGTTTTTCAACATACAATGAACTTCAATAATTACTAACTACTTCCTAAACATTGTTCCTCATTTACCAACCTGTTTATAGTTTTTTTAACTTTGCAACAGAATCAGAAACATTGAAAAAATAGAGAGAAAAGAAAAAAGCACTGTAAGTTGTCACATTACTACAAAGTGCTAATAGCTTGTATTAAAAAAGGATATAAATTTAAGTTATAAGTCTTGAAGTTACATTTTGCTATGGTCCATTCTAACCACTATTTCAGGGAACCAAATATGATTAGAAGACAGATATTCGAAATGTATTGATTCGGTCCTATGGAACATAATTGTAAAAACCTTATATTATAATACAATAATTTCAGGAAACTTTCTCAACAGAACCATTTAAGAACTCAAAAAAACCTGGCACTTCCAAATCATTTATTACGTTCATTTTTTCAAATATCTTTAGAGTAATTTCTTGTTCCAAATCTTCTCTTTCTTGATAAGGAGTATTTTGTAAACATTTACGTATTTTAAGATTGAAGAATTGTAAAATAACTTCATAATTAGAGATACTTAAGTTTTGATCCTCGTATTTTAACATTTATTATTTCACCTCATATTAATTGTGATTTTAGTTTTTTTAAAGCTTGTTTGTGATTATAAGAAATGGTCTGCTCTGATTCCGATAGGATTTGTGATATTTGCTTATTGTTATATTCATGAATATAATATAAGTCTAGTATTTTCAACTGCTTTTCAGTTAATAGGTTCAAACTGTTATATAGTGGTTCATCTGTTATATGCTCTTTTAAGTGAGTTTGACTTTCTTCAAATTGCCTAGAAGTTATATCTGTTAAATCATCATTTAGTAATTCCAAAAAAGTTGTAGTATTATCCTCTACATCAGAAACTGCCTTATCCAAATTTAATAAATATCTATTCTTATTAACGGAGATTTTTTTATCAAAATCTATTGAGTAGAAATAGATTAAGTTACTAACATAGCTTATTATTTTTACTTTTTTAAAATGAAGTTTAAAAGCTTTATCTAGTAACTTCTTATTTTCACTCGTCGGGTATTCAACTGCTTTTAAAAATAATGAATAATTTTTTGGATCTTGTAGAAAACGTTGTACAATAGGTTCTTTTAGTTTGTTTTGATATTTACTATGGAAAATTTCTAATGATTTACTATTCAAGAAAATAGCCTCCTAAAATTAGAAAATATATCAAGAAAATAAATAATAATAAAACTTAATATAATGTCATAAAAATATTACGTTTTTTAATCCTATTAATAAAAGAGTGGTAAAAGACTGAAAAATCAAAGATAATTTCGATGAAATTGCACTTTTATAATCTCAAATGTTAGAAAGTAAAAGATCTTGATTTATTGTCAACATTCACATAAAAAGTACTAGAAAGATTATTTACATGTCATAAGGAGCAATTGTTTATCTAATAGAAAAAGCAAATTCTAAGTACTCATTGCAAAAATACTTTTATTCTTCTAACGTATGTAAGAATCATAAAGTTTTTTATTTTTATGATATTTTAAGATGAATTTAATTTAGTAATAAAAAAGATAACGAAACATACGTTCTGTTTTTTACACTTTTATTATGTCACTTTTTCGTTTAAAATAACAGCTTTTTTAACGAAAAATGGAAATTTTAATGTTACTTTGAAAGGCTCTGTTGCAAAGTTTTCTAAATGAGGCTACACTCTAGAAAAAAAGAATAAGGAGAATCACAAATGTGATATTCTAAAGGAAAACAGTTCAATAAAGATATTATTTTAGTAGCCGTGGGCTACTATTATCGTTTTTCTTTAAGCTAGCGCGATGTATCTGAAATCCTAAGAGAACGTGGTGTCTCCGTTAAAGCGACGCTTTGCTAAATCTGCAGGATTTCAAAATCTACGTCATACTTCTCGTACGATTAAAGGAATCGAAATAATTCATGCTCTATATAAACTTCAGTTTTTCAACGTACAATGAATTACAGCGATTACTTACTATTGCATAAAATTTGATTGTACTGAATTTGACTTTTTCTCTGTTAAAGAACTTTGCAACAGAACCATCATGCTCATACTGTATTAAGAGGGATAAAAAATTATATAAGTAGATGAACATATAAACACTTTATTTGGATTCAATCATACAGATCTATTTCATTATGTTCTAAATTTATTAAAATATGATGAGTAGATACTATATTGGGTAAATAGAATTTAACTATAGATACATTGTATAAGTTTTTTAAATTCTAAAAGATACAAAACTTGGAATTACGAAATGGCAAAAAATTAACCAATGAACCATGAAAGTGGTTTATCTCCAATAAGATAATTCAAATCACATTTTCCTATACCTGCAACTTCTCCAGAGTCTGTGTATTGCCAGATGTCACATGCATAAGCCGGCTTGTTGACACCATAACGAGGGATCCAAATGAAATCAGCATTAATATTAGCTGCGCCGAATGAATGGTAAGTATGATGCCCGATGTATAAACCAATTTTATTTGCTCCTAACCGACGTAATTCATCAATGAAAGCTTGTGTTCCCCCTTGCATATTCTCCATTGTTTTCACTTCAACATCCGCTACCCAGAATAATGAATCTTTATCTCCGCGTTCCCAAAAGTCCTGTGCTTCTTTCTTAGCATCATTGATGGATACAAATCGACAGAATGCATAATTCCCAAACGGTATTCCGTGCTCCTTCATATATTGCACATATCTTTTATACATTGGATCTACATAGTTTGAACCGTCTTGTACACGGGCAATAACTAAATCAAGTTGTGGTGCCGCTTTGTCCCAATCAATATTACCATTCCATTTTGAAATATCTACAATGTGTCCCACTATTCAATATCTCCTTTTTTATCCTCTTGTTTATTCTTCACACTTAAAATATCAACAGCATTTATTAACACAGTTGGCAACTTAATCCCCATACTTCCCGCATTCTCAAAAATGGAAAGTAATTCATTTCCAAGAAAGAAAAAGATTGTTGCTTCACGTATCGCACTATTACTTCCAAAAATAACGTCTAGCTGTGTTGAAACGCCAACCAGTAAAAAAAGCACAATTTTTTTTGAAATACCTTTAAATCCAACTTTACTTTTTAATTCTCCCCTGTATCCTGCAGCGATAATCCCTGTAACATAATCAACCACTGCTAATGTCACTAGAATTTTCAATATTGCATCCCATCCTCCAAAAAAGTATCCACAAAAGGCTCCGAAAGTGGCTATAAAGGTTTTTGCTAGTATATCAATTCGATCCATCAATTACCTCCTATTTTTTGAACTCAATAACATTTTCATTTTATTTAGCCCAGATTTACAAATTTTCTCATGTTACGTCCCCCCTCAATATAAATAAGAGAAACAAATCTTGTTTTTCTCAATTTATAACTCTGAAATATTGTTTTTATTTTGGAAAACGTTGTTTTCACCATTATTAAGAGGGAGTCTCAACAGATAATCTGTCTTTATAAATATAAAGACATTTCAAAAGTTAATATTTATTATAAAATAGTAAGTATAATAAATTTAAAATCCGGGGAGGGAGGGGAGTGCATTGTCTAAAGAGATAGATGATTATAAAAATCTACTAGAGAGATTAACTCCAATACAGCAAGAAAAACTTGAAGAGTTAAGGCAAGAGGCATTAACGGAGCCATTAGGTTTCTTTGAGTATATAAATAAAAAAGAAAAAACGACTAAAAATTAACATTTTATTTTCTTTAAACCACAATGTAAATATTATAATTATCTGAACCTATCGCAAAATAAATGTTACGATAGCAATTGAAAATTTTAGAAATCCTTGTGATTTACCTCTGGGAGATACGTCACATCTGATACTGGACTAGAAAATTAATACCGTAAAAAAGAATTTCCTTCGTTTTCTCAAGAAAGAAGGCTAAATTTGCATAACTAATAATGAGAATAATTAAAAAAGTGAGTTGCGACAAATTGCTTCTTACTTTTTTAATTATTTCTGTATCCAATAAGGGGCAAGGTGATAAGCGAGCAATACGAGTTTATCCACCTTGGGACAAGCTTACGAGCCGTCAGAATCAAAAAAAGCAGATATGGCAACTAAAATGTTTTTTAGAAATACCTGTAAAGGTTCTGTTGCAAAAAAGCGAAGCCGCTTGCAAGTAATCTCTTAAAACTTGGACATACTGATACTAGTACTCTAAAAAAGGTGTGTGATCAGCATAGAAAAAGAAAATTTGTTCAAATGAAACCTTTTTATTTTTGATTTAGTAAGTGTTGATTAGTTTTATCTCGAATTGCATCTTTAATAAATTCTTCGATGGAACTGTTTGTGTCTTCTACAATTTTCATTATAGATTTATACTCGCTACTCGTGAGAGTTACGGGCTTGGTTACGGTATTGTTATCTAAATACACATTATTATTAACACGTTGTATCAATTTTCCTTCTATGTATATAGGATGCTAAACTATCCATCCATTCGGTCTGCATTCCAGATGGTAACGATACCAGAGATTGACAAATATCAAAATACCATAATTCATCTTCTACTGATATTTTTAAGTTTCTCGGAGACACATACTGTAATAAGGTGTTTTTGCCCATCACCCGAAAAGGGGTATTAATACAAAATATTCCATGTTAGTTGTTTTGATTGTTTATTAATTGGTATTTTCTGTCTTATTCCCCTTTTTCGGGGGATGAGCAAAGAAACCCAAAGTTCGAAAAAATTTTATGCCCCCATAAAAAAATAATTGCTCTGATAAACATTGTATTACCAATCATTTCAAAAAAATAAAAATTGCCACCATTTTACATAATAGTAAAAATATTGAAAATTATTATTTACTTATACAAACATAGTGGGCTATTATGGGGATGAAATTGAATTACCATTCTAGGGGGATGACGTTATAAAAAGAAATATTTTAGCTAAAGCAGGGGTACTTACATTAGCAACAGGAATAATCTTACCTTCAACTATTGCACATGGTGAAGCTTTGCCTTCTTCTGTATCTGCAACTACAGCAAATGTCGATAATGCAGAAATTGATGATGTATCTGTAGAAGTTTACGATAAAGATAGGAATTTGGTTAAAACATATTCTAAAGAAGAATTAGAAAAATTTAATCAAGACATGGCTAAAACTCCTCTAAGGAGTTCTAAGTTTGATGGTAATATTCAAAAAGAAACAGATGTTACTTCACTTGCTATGAACGTTTTTAATTTTGGAAAAATGTCATTTAGTAACTATAAGTGGATTGATAGAGGCACATCATTTTACTTACCACAAAGTGTACAGGTAGAACCACAAACTAAGACTACTGGATTGGCAGTACAAGTATTTCAAAATAGTTCGTTGTGGGAAGAATATGTAGTTAAAGGTTCCTTTTCAAGTGGATTAAACATTCCTATTTCTCACCTTTTAACTGCTTCTAGTAATTATTATCAACTTAGACTTAAAAATTATGGTGGGGGAACTATATATCTCTCTAGTGGACAAGTATATTATAAATAATACAATTTCTTAAATTTAATAGTTATATACAAGTAAAAAAGACTGGGCATTGTTT
>NZ_JAJJBY010000056.1:0-13332 GCF_022625245.1 Bacillus sp. TL12
TAATTCCCAGAAAATTACATTTATACATTTCGTACAAATCACTTTACCTATAAGTTGGCCGCAGTTAGAAGCATAAGTTGGCCATAAAACACTTATTTTTGCAGATAATTATCTAATTCTTCAACAGAATGGGAAGTATAAATTGGCCGTGAGTTAATTATTAACCCATAAGCTGACCGTGAATTTCACAAAACAGTATAAAATGAGCTTTATATATCATTTTCGTTTTTGGTAAAATAAAATAAAGTCCCTTTGTTATTCGATTGTAGAATATATTTTACATTGAGCATTCTAGATATATCTTCAATTATTTTTAATCCAAGCCCCGCACTTTTACTATTAGTATCAAAACCAATTCCATTATCCCTAATGGAAACAACACTATTTTCAATGGTTATCTCAAGCTTTTTAGCCTTTGAATGTTTTAACGTATTCTGAAAAATGTTATCAAATAACCTTTGAATCCATAAATCGTTACTAATCCATATCAAGTCTTTATTTAGTGGATTATATATTAATTCAATATCATGAATACTATACAAATAATCCCACTTTTTAACCATAGCTTCTAATAAATCATGTATATTCACCTCGTGATTTAAAATATAAGAATTCTCTAATGTATTAGTGGATTGTAAATTTAACTCACTGGTTAATTCAGCAATATACTGTATTTGTTGATATAACGATTCTAATATTGGTGCTTGGTCATTATTATATTGACCTTCTAAGTAAAATAATTGTAACCTGACAGCTGTTAAAGGCGTATTAATATCATGTCTTAATTTATTTAAAAGTTCCTTCTTCATTTCCTCTTGCTGTTTAAGTTCTAATTCTCGATATGTAGTTCTTTCAATTAATAAATTTACTGACCTGATTAGTCCTCCTATTTCATCATCACTTTTAACGTCTAATTTATTCGGAATCTTTTTATCAATAGCTAAATTTCGAATGGTTTTATTTAATATATCTATTTTATTTAATAGTGAGTTAATCGATTTTGAAAATAAAAAGGCTAATAACAATATTGATAAAAAAAATACAACTAGCATCGTAGGATACGCAAAAGACTCATGAAAAGGAATGTCATTATTTTCCTCCTTAAAGGCACTATTATAAATTATTGACATAAAGATACTAATCAACAGTAATAAAAATGGTACGCTTATAGCAGCAGAAAATAACACTAACTGATATTTTTTCTTTAATTTCATTTCTTTATATAGGTATTTAATCTATACCCTTCTCCATATATATTTTGGATAATTTCACCCGTTTTATCATTAATTTTTGTTCTTATTTTTTTTATGTGCACATTCAAGATATTTTGATCTCTATCTTCGAATTGCCATAAATAATCAAAGAAATGTCCTTTCGTTAAAATACGATTCCTATTTTCATATAAATAGAAGAATATTTTACGCTCAATCGCAGTAAAGACAACTTCATTATGCAAGTTATTATTAAAAACTTTTTTATGCTCAGCATCAATATATAAGTGTTTGATTTGCGTAAAAGTACCATATTGATTATCTAACATTTTCTGCATCCTTAGTAACAACTCTCTAGGATCAAAAGGCTTTATCATATAATCCTCCCCGATTGTCAAACCTTGGAGTTTGCTGTCCATATCACTTCGGGCGGATAGAAAAATAATTGGAATATTTAATCCTAAATTTTTTATTTTCTTTGTTATTTGATAGCCATCTTTACCTGGTAACATCACATCCATGATAACTAAATCCATTTTATGGATGATTCCAAACACTTCTTTTCCGTCTGTTTTCCAAATTACATTGTATCCTTCGCGCTGCAAAATTTTTTGCAACAGATCACCAATCATCACATCGTCTTCAACTATTAAAATATGATATCCCTTCATCATGCAAACCTTCATTTCACTTTTTTATTGATAAATTCCTTAGAAAGCTTATATATTTCATCAGCCTGGTATAAATAAATGCTGTGTGTCCCCCTCAATTTTATAACATCTGCTATTTCAAGTTGTTCTGCAAATTCTTTATAATCTTTGTAATGTTGTTTTGTATATTTCGAGTTTTTATTTTGATCAGCAACTGCATCTAAAAATAATATAGGTGTTTCTTTTGGTATCGGAAGGTTAACAGATTTTTTACTGTTTTCGTAAGAATGTAAGAGCTCTTGTTTCATATCAACATTAAAAAACTGTTTATACGATATTGCTTTATAAATTTCTTTTTCATGTTTAGTTAAAAAAGATTGTCGAATCACTTCAGGATTATAAGTAGTAGAAGGTAGAAGTCGATGAATACCCATTTTCGTTAAAATATTCATTCCTCTTATTTTTAATGTTGACTTATCCACTTCGCTTTTATATTTCACATACTGCTGAGGTAAACCAATATCTAACGCAATAATTCCCCTGATTTCCTCCGGATATTTTTGTGCCCAATAAATAGCCTCTATTCCCGATATTGAATGCGGAACTAAAATATAAGGAGGTTTATTGCCACTTTTAATGAGTACTTCTCTCGTTTGTTCTAATATTTTATCAATATCCCTTCCATCGTTAAAAACATCACTGTTCCCATAACCAGCTCTTTCTACTACAGCAATCTTATTTTCTTTTGAAAACTTACTATATACTCCTTTCATTTCATAAACAGGAGCAGCAATCCCAGAGCCAGCCATAAATACATATGTATCCTTACCGTTTCCCTCACTATAAACATTCATTTTTTTATTATTAATCTTAACGATTGTTCCCTTACTTTTAATAAGATCTGATTCCTTACTTAATTGATAGTTATGGTATATAAAAACAGATACTAATATAAGTAAGATAGCCGCAATAAACATAATAAATATAATCTTTAATACTTTAAATAGTTTTCTCATAGGGTTCTCCTTTCAAGTTATATTGAAAGGATACGATATAAAAATAAATTTCTAATAAATTTTATAGTAAATAATTTTTTCTCTTTGTTTCTAAATAGAATTCAATTGTTCAGCTCGAATGGTCGAGATAATATTCTTTTTAACTAGAGATTTAATCACTTTTCAATTTCAGATGTTCTTTTTTGGACACCCCTCTATGATAATCATAACCAAATGAGGTGAAACATCACAACTTTTTTACAAACGTCATGACTTTATTTCAAAGAAGCATAAGTTGACCGCAAACTAAAAGAAGCATAAGTTGGCCAAAACGGCCATCTTATGCTTCTTTTTACATATAAATTGAATATAAAAACATTTTGATTCTTTAAATATATTCCATAATTTAGTATTGTTTATATATGGAATATTTTGTTTGTACGAAAGGGGTAACTTGATGTTTTTACAAAAATATAAGGGTTTGATTCTAGGGATAATTGGTGCTGTGATTTATGTATTATCTGTCTTATATCTTAGAGATTTAGATTATATATAAGACGTGTATTAAGTTGTTTTCTGCAATCTTAATAATTATTGGGTGGGTTATTGCCTGCGAATCAAAACCTTTCTATAAAAAAAAGGGGAATAATGACGTTTAGGTGTTATTATTTATATGCTTAATTAATAAGAAAATCAAGTGGTAAGGTTAATATAATGTGTGTGATTTAATCAAACATTTTTATAAAAACCAATATTAAATCTACTGGAAAAGAATCTATTTTGATTAATCTTGATATGCTCCCCTTTAGGTAGACAGATAAAAAATAAAATCTGTTTATCTAAGGGGAGTTTTTTTATGTCTCGAATAAAATATTCTAAAGCTGAAAAATTGGCGATTTTAACCCTTTATAAAGATGGTCATCATTCAACAGCTGACATTACTGCTAAATTTTCAGTTGATCCTGGAACGATTAGAGATTGGAAAAGAAGATATGAATTGAATGGTGAAGACGGTCTAACAGACGCTACTTCTTGGAAGTTGTATTCAAAAGAACTAAAGTTAGCAGCCGTTAATGAGTATCTGTCAGGACATTATTCATTAAATGAGGTTATTCAAAAATACAATATATCCAGTACTGCAGTTTTGAGAAAATGGATTAAAAAGTATAATAGTCATAGAGAATTAAATGATACGGGTAAAGGAATAATAAACTCTATGACAAATAGAAGAAAAACAACATTAGAAGAACGAATTCAAATTGTAAATTACTGTCTACAACATCAGAAAAACTATCAGCTCGCAGCCAAAAGCTATGAAGTTTCTTATCAACAGGTATATCAATGGGTCAAGAAGTTTGAAGCACATGGGGAAGAAGCACTACAAGATAAACGCGGTCATAGGGATGAGTCTGTCCAAAACCTTCCGATTGAAACGGTTGAATATCGTTTACTTGATGAGGAACAGGCTTGTTCGTGTTGTTGTGGTGCTTTGCATGAGATGAGTGTAGAAGTCCGAAAGGAACTGACGATTGTTCCTGCGGAAGTAAAAGTAACAGAACATAAGAGATATGTATACGCTTGTCGTAAGTGTGAATTAGACGAGGTATCTACACCGATTGTAACGGCCAAGATGCCAGCTCCCGCCTTTCCTAAAAGTATCGCTTCTCCATCGATTATGGCCTACATTATGACACAAAAATATGTAGAGGGATTGCCTCTTTATCGTCAGGAAAAACATTTTGAACGAATGGGGATCTTCTTATCACGACAAACGATGGGAAATTGGTTATTATATGGGGCTGATCGATGGTTAGTGACTTTGTATGAAAGGATGCATGAACACCTACTTACTCGAACCATTCTTCATGCGGACGAAACAACCTTCCAAGTTTTACGTGAACCTGGGCGGGCCGCAACAACGAAGTCCTATCTGTGGCTATATCGTACAGGACGAGAGGATATCCCTATTGTCCTCTATGACTATCAACCTACAAGAGCAGGCGAACATCCGAAACGTTTTTTAACTGGTTTTGAAGGATATTTACAGGTAGATGGATATAGTGGGTATCATCAAGTACCGGATGTCACCCTTGTCGGATGTTGGGCGCATGCGAGACGAAAGTTTGATGAAGCCTTAAAAGCTTTACCTGAATCACAGAAGGGGAAAAAAGTGAAGGCGAGCGATATAGGCAGAGACTTGAAAAAAGCAGGCCCATTCTGGACCTTTTTTCAGCATGGCTTCATGAACAGAAAGATCGTGTTTTACCAAAAAGTGCGTTAGGAAAAGCCATCACTTATTGTTTGAATCAATGGAAGCATCTTAAAGCCTTTTTATTAGACGGTCATTTAGAAATTGATAACAATAGAAGTGAACGTTTTATTAAACCGTTTGTAATCGGGAGAAAAAATTGGATGTTCTCAAATACACCGCGAGGTGCTAGAGGAAGTGCGATCATGTATAGTGTGGTGGAAACTGCAAAAGAGAACAATCTAAGTCCCTATCATTATCTTCGTTATTTGTTTGAAACGCTTCCCAACATCAATTTAAACAATAAAGAAGAAATTGATAAAGTCTTGCCGTGGTCAAAGGATTTACCATCTAGCTGTAGAGTGCCGAAAAAAAGTGAAGCAAACAAAAAATAACTCCAAAATCAACTTTTATTGTATATTTTGGAGTTACTTGACGTTAACTGATATAGAATATAATAGCCTTACTACATATTGAATGTAGTAAGGCTATTTAAAGATTTAAAACCAGGATGAACCTATTCAAAATTACCTACCAAAAATGATGAAAAATTTGATTCATAGTCTTATTCCGTACTGCATCTTGTAACTACAGTTTAGCTAGCTCTAAAGAAATAACAAACCATTTTCTCATTCGATAATTCCAATTTCTAGAGCCTTCTGGACAGCTTCTTCCTTGTTACGCACTCCTAACTTTGTGTAAGCCGAGGAAGCATAGTTTCTGACCGTACCATTTGATAAATATAGCCTTGAAGCTATCGTATTGTATCGAAGTCCTTTTGCTACTAGCTGCAATATTTCTATCTCTCTGGCTGTTAGTTCATAAGCAGTTGCTTTTGATTGTGGTGTCTCGTTTTGCTCATCAAACTGCTCAAATATTTTGTGAGACATACCCTGATCAATCAGCGTTCCACCGCTATGAATAAGTCGGATCGTATTAGCTAGCTCTAACGTTTCAATGGATTTAAGTAAAAAACCATCCGCACCGTTACGAAGCGAGTCCAACGCCTGTTTCGTATCCTGAAACGTTGTAAAAATCAATACGCGGATATGTGGCCATTGTTGCTTAATTTTTTTGTCGCTTCGACTCCATCCATTTGCTGCATATCTAAATCCATGAGTACAACGTGAGGTTGAAGGCGCCCACACAAGTCGATGGCTTGATCGCCATCTTCAGCCAAACCGACTACATTTAAATCTTCATATCTGTCGAGTAGTGTACTCAAACTTTCCCGAACAAATGGCTGATCGTCGACAATTAACAAACGGATAAGTCCATCTTTTATTTCAGTTTGTCGCGGTATGGTACATGTAACAAGCATTCCTTCCTCTGGCTTTGTATATACAGACAATTGACCTTGCAAATTCATTGCCCGCTCTTTCATCGTATTCATACCGAAGCCTTCCTGCCATTCTACATTTCCCTTTCCATTATCTTGCACTTCTAATCTCGTATATTGTTGTTCAAACTGCAATGAAACTATAATTTCAGTCCCTTGACCATGACGTACCGCATTCGTAAGGGACTCTTGTAAACAACGAATGAATGCTATCTTCGCTTGTCGAGACAGTTGATATTCCTCTCCGAATGTTCGGAAGCTTACATCCACCTGAGCGTGCTCCTGAAATTCAGCTCCAAGATTTTGTAGAGATTGAATCAAGGAAGGCGATTGACACTGAGGGTCCATTTGATGTAGGTAACCTCTCACGTCCTCGATGCTTTTACGTCCCATTTCAAGCAGGGAATCTAGCCTCTGTACACCCATTTCGGTAGCAAGATCGGTCCGCAACGTTTCCATCCCCATAATAATGGAAGTATAGGCGTGGCCAACTGTATCATGAAGCTCACTAGAGAGCCTGTTTCGTTCCTCGGCCAGTGTAATGCGTTCGATCTGAGACATATATTGCTCAAGTACCGCGTTTTGTTTACGAATTGCTTCATTTTGTTTATGATTGATGATTAATAAATGAAAAGCGAATCCCATTACATAAGCGAATCCGTAGTAGGTGACCATAATCCAATAGCTATTACTTGGTGAAACCGCATGGAAAATCCCAGTTATTACAAAAACTGTTGTTGGAGCTGTCCAATAATAGGACAAATGCTTACTATTTGCTGCGATAAGAAACACCGATATAAGAAAAATATTGTAAGCTTCTGGAAATAAAAAGGTTAAATATATACATAGTCCACCATATAGCAATATTTCTGTGAATAAGTAATATTTATAATTGAACAGTAAGGCTACCCATGGAATAGAGAAGGCGATAAATTCCCAAAGAATAATAATCCAAAGTGGTAATGTTAAACCATCTTGAAAATTTAATGTTGCTAGGATGGTAGACACACTAACAAGTAGACGGATTCCTAACATAATCCAATCATACCAAAACCAATAATTAACCATATCAAACAATTCATTTACCCCCTAAGTAGCCTTCTTTCTCATTTCCTATATTATAGAATAATCCTTCTTACATTGTTATATTTTTAATAAACTGCCTACTATTCGTAGACTACAAACTTCTATTGATTTAGTTGCTGAATCATACTGCGTGTATAACCTCCAAATTTTTTCGTTAAACCATCTACTATTTTAATACTTATGGCGGTAAACACTATACCCATAAGCATTACAAGGAGTGACTTGGGAAAAGTATCTATCTGTATGAAAATAATATTCATATCGATGTATCGATACAATAGTGGTGCTAACAGGAACATAAGTGGCATTACATAAAAAATGATTGCACTAATGAGACTGAAAATGCCAATCACAAATTTCTGCATTAACCAAAAGACAGCAGACCAAGTGCGGCGATCCGTAAGTCCTAATTTCACTTGAGCCCAGTCCGATGTATCCGTTGTTACACTTCTATCGTAAGAGTCTGTCGAAATATCAGTATAAATTTTCGTTTGTATGCGCTCGAATTGGATAAAGGGTGTGGTAGTTTGTAGTACGCGTATAACTAATGGAATCCCAACTACCGTAAATGAAAGGGTGAAACTGAATAGCAGAGCTATTAAGTAAAAACAAAAATAAAACAAACCTGTAATGAAAGTTAGTAATAAAAAATAACCATTCTGGATGAATCTTGATCTCATAAAGTTCATCGCTCCTATCTATGTAATAACCGCATCATACTGTTTTTTTTGTCAAACTCACCAGTGTAAAAATGTCATATGACATTTTTACAAGATGATAAAAAGGGGGGATTAGCCTATTCTTAGTTAAAAACAAGATGATTTTATTAATCCTCTATAAAACAATCCCGTTCTTGGATCAGCAAGAAGGGATTGTTTTGTACTTTTATTTAATATGAGATGGACTTGTTTTTCGGATATGAAAAATAATATCGAATTGCTCAAGCAATGAAGTATCAAAGTATAACGAACCGTCTGGGAGGAGTTGTCCTCCTATACTTAGTAATGGCCTTTTTGCTCTAACCCATTTCTCTGCGTGTCCTTTAAGGTGACGGTTATCCAACAAAAACATTTTATATGGTACTTTTCCGAGGGTATAATTGAAACTATTTACATTTTGTGGAATAGTATCCGTTGCAATCTTACCTCCGGTGGAAGGATTATATTCGCTGTATACGGTGAAATTCCCCTCTGTAGTTGTACTACCAATTGTGACATAATTATTGTCTAAACGTTCCTTCAAAAACTGCCCCGCAACATCAGGATATAATTTCTCATCGATAATTCCTTTTGCTATGTGAATATTGTGTGCCCATACCATAGTTTTACCACCAAATGTCTCTTGTGCCCACATTGCATGATCGGCCAAGTATTGCTCGTGTAGCTTTATTACATTTGGGTAGTCATTAGAAAGCAGCATTGTGGTAAATTTCTCTATTGCATTCGCTGTTGCTTTTACCCAGATGTACTCGGATGAACCTACATCTTTGTTTGCCTGTTCCTTCTCATCTTTTAGTAATTGGGCTACTTTCTCAGCGTTTGCCTTGAACTTTGCTTTCATTTCAGGAGCAAGATTCGTATATTCCTGTATACTTCTAGTGAAAGAAGAAAGGTCTTTATAGTTTTCTTCTACTTCTGCCCGCAAATCTGGTCGATGCTGCTTTACATAATCAATTACTTTATTAAAAACACTTTGGTCCATTGTTTTTAAGTCAAGTCCGATAATTTGGATTTTCTTTTTATTGGATGGATCAGCATTATAATCTTTCATCCACTCAATCATGGCTATAATTTCATCAGTAGGATATAACAATTTCAAAAATTCCCTAGGGTTTCCTTTTCCTGTTTGTATATATTCATTTAACTTTAATCCGTTTCCCCAATCTTCTTCCATTCCGAAATTCGTAAAGCCCATCTCAGTAACCAAGTATTTCACAAGGCGAAACTTCATGGTGAAAATTTCAGAACTTCCATGAGTAGTCTCTCCTAATCCTACATATTGTGCGTTCCCAATCATATTCTTAAGTGGTTTTAAATCGTCAAATGATTTTGATGGTTCTATCGTTTTTAATGGATGCGCCTGTGATTGTATTGATTTAACGATATTTTTTTGGATTGATTGAGCTGAATCTTCAACTGCTACCGTTTGTGCTTTTCCTACTTCTCCACCCCCTGCGACTAATATAGCTGTACTAACCATTGCAACCATTCCACAATACCTCTTTTTTTTATTCATTTTTTTCACCTCAATTGAATTATTTTCAAAAGCAAGATTGATTCATGTACTTGCGCGAATCAATTGCCGTAATTCAATTTTTATTTATTCCATATCATATTTTCTAGTTACATATTGTCACAAGATTATTTGACACAGGTCACAGGTTAATCATTACATTTTCGTACTATCCGTTATGACAACTTATGAAGAATAATTACAGTATTGAATCGTAAGTAAGACTAGATTATGAATTTAAGAGGGGGAGATTGATTAATCTATATGCAAAAACATCTTCATTCTGTGTTGTATTTCTCGAAATGACAGGGAGTGGATTAGATAAACAAATTAATAAAAGGGGAAGGACGGATTACAATGATATTACATGCAAAATCATTCCACAATAAGGATAAAGTCCAACGTGCTAAAAAAGGACTTCAACTGTTTTTAAGTATCTTGTTCATTACTTCTATTATTTTAAATGTAGTAATAATGATTACGAAAAGCATGCCGCTAATTGTGGTATATATGTTTACTCCTGCAATTTCTTCTATTCTGACTCGTATCATACTGCGAGAAGGGTTTAAAGATGTATCTTTTAGTCTAGGTAACTTAAAGATATGGAAGGGGATTGCTTTGGCCCTGTTAATACCTATGATAATATGTGGAATTACTTATTCGATTGCCTGGTTTAGCGGATTTGCGAGGTTTCATCTCCCACAAGGTGGTATGCTAGAACCTATCTACAATATACTTGGACTTCACTATCTACCGACACCGTTACGTTTCATTTTTATAGTAGTATTGAGCGGGATTTTAGGAAGCTTGCTTAACTTAATCCCAGTTATGGGAGAAGAGATGGGTTGGCGGGGTTATATGCTCACAAGGCTAGTCGATGCGGAATTTTCACGACCAATCCTTATTAGTGGATTAATATGGGCAACATGGCATGTCCCAATTGTTATTGCTGGTCTATACGTAGAGGGAACATCTGTCTTTCTCTCTGTACTTGGCATCTATTTTTGTATTGTACCATTCAGTTATATTACAGCTTATTTACGACTTATCACAGGTAGTGTTTGGCCGTCGGTTATCATCCACACCACTTGGAATGCTATTATTCAAGGACCTTTTGCACGTGCAACTACAGGATATCAATTAGAGATTTGGATTGGAGAATCTGGCTTGATAACCGCTCTTATTATTTCGATTACTGCAATAATTGTGTATCGGATAATAAGGTTAACTAAACATGTATAACTTTGAAATAAAAGTATGATATTTTAAAAAATGTGATTTTGTTACTTTTAATAGAGCGTTCACTTTTATTCCGCAATCGGGCCATATTCTTGAATAACGTAACTCTAAGATACCTGTAATTCTACATTAGGGGTTACTCCGAAATACATCTGAAAATCGGTAATAGAGAAGAAAAAATAGGAAACCTCGATTTCCAACCACATTTGTGATGAACACCAAGGTTTCCTATTGGATTTTATTGTTCATTTATCCACTCAATTATCAATAAATCAAACAGAGTCTGGATTTACGATTTTACCCAACTAAAATTCGACTTCTAATGACGATTTATTTGAAATTTTCCAATACAATTTTCCCTATTGTTTTTCCTGTTTCTATTTTTTCATGTACTAAACGTAGATTAGTTGCATTAATTGGCTCTACGCGTTTCGCTAATGTGGTTTTCACTTTTCCGTTATCAATTAAGTCAGCCAGTTTATTCAGTAGATTATGTTGTTGGATCATATCTTTCGTTTGGAACATTGATCGGGTAAACATGAACTCCCATACAAATGTGACACTTTTCGAAAATAGCAGATCCATTTCTAGGCTTCCTGTCCATGTATTTTTATTGACCGGAACGATGGAGCAAATCTTACCTTGTGGAGAAATGACCTCTGCCATATTTTTTAAATGTTGTACCATATCGTTTAAGCAGAATATATAATCTACGGTTTCAAATCCAATTTTCTTAAGTTGCGGTGCAAAATGTTTGTTGTGATTGATTGTAAAATCTGCACCTTGATCTTTGGCCCATTGAATCGACTCAGGACGTGAAGCGGTACCGATTACAGTAAGCCCCACTAATTTAGCAAGTTGAGTCGTTATCGATCCAACTCCACCTGCTGCTCCGATAATTAGGATACTTTTGTCTTTGTTTCCCTCTTGGTTATGACTAACTCCTAAGCGGTCAAATAAGCCTTCCCAAGCAGTAATTGAGGTAAGTGGTAAAGCGGCTGCTTGTGCGAAATCCAAACTCTTTGGCTTATTTCCTACAATCCGTTCATCCACCAAATGAAATTCACTATTAGCCCCTGGGCGAGCGGTGCTGCCCGCATAAAACACCTCATCTCCAGGTTTAAACAATTGACATTTAGATCCAACTTGTTCTACGATCCCAGCTACATCCCAACCAAGAATTTTAGGTGATTCTTCTTCATAGTTGTGTTTTTCTCGAACACCCAAATCAGCAGGATTAACAGAGATGGCTTTTACTTTTACTAGGATATCACGACCTGTAGGAACTGGTTTTTCTATCTGAAGATCAAGTAAACTTTCTGGATGGGTAATAGGAAGATAACGAGTAGCTCCTACTGCTTTCATAAGTTGTTTTTGATTCATTTTATCCATTCCTTTCATTAATTGGTATGATTTTATTATATGTTGTATAATAATTTATAAAAAGTACGCACATTAATTGTATATAGTATCAAAAATTATACTATTGAGAGGGGAAAGATTATGAGAAATCGAAAAGTCGGATTTGATTATTCTTCTACCTTTGAAGGATGTCCAGTGGAGACAACATTGGATGTAATTGGTGGTAAATGGAAAGGAATTCTCCTTTATCATCTTATAGATGATAAAAAGAGATTTAATGAATTTCGAAAATTATATCCTAGACTTACTCAGCGTATGTTAACTTTACAGTTGAGGGAACTAGAACGAGATGGAATTATTCATCGGGAGGTTTATAAAGAAGTTCCACCGAAAGTAGAATACTCATTAACTGAGTTTGGAAGATCTTTGGAGCCGATTATTTTACTTATGAAGGACTGGGGAGAGAAACATAAAGACAGAGTCAATAAAATCAAAAAAGCAGTCGAAAATGACAAATAAACTATAGAATTTGAAATCCTTTCCGAGATAAAGGATATTGATATTAGCCTTTCCTTTATCCGTGTGTATTTTTAAGGTTCTGTTGCGAAGTTTTGTTAAGGTTAAGTGGTGCCAACAAAAAGTTGTACATTTTATGCGGTTGTTAATAGCTCCTGTAATTCATTGTACGTCGAAAAACCGAAGTCTGAGCCCAAGACTTCGGTTTCGTTTATATAAAGCATGAATGGTTTCGATGGGTTCTGGTGCAAAAATCATTTGATAGAGGCATAGAAACCTGTATAGACTGTTCAATGGTAGATTATGATGCAATTCCAAATCATTTATGTATGAATCTAACTTCATTTTGGGTAGACTTCACCTGTAAGTGAAGTTGTCCTTTTTTCATCATATGCATGGTTTCAACGCCACTCAATATAGAAGTGGCTGTTTCATATGACTTGAATCCTAACAG
>NZ_JAJJBY010000057.1:0-13057 GCF_022625245.1 Bacillus sp. TL12
TGGTTATTTTTCAACTTTGTAACAGAACCCAATGCAGTTATCTTGAGGTTTTGGACTAAAATGAATTTTCTAACACTTGATATTTTTTTGTAAAATCATGTACTTTTTGATTAGATTTTGTAGTATTCATTATAAATTAAAGATACGTTTTTAGTAGAAGACTCTCCTTATAAAGATTGTGCCCCATGGAGGAGTCTCAACTTTTTTCAGAGCACTCACTCTAATGTGAGTGCATTTTTTTTGCAGACAAGGACTGGAACGCCTCTATCAACATCCGGCAAGGAGAGCGATTACGTTAGTAGAATCATATATAGAGCAAGAGACAGGCTCGATAGCTAAGTAAACTTCATACGGTTCTGGTGCAAAAAATATCTTAAACTTGAACATACTTATACTACTACTCTAAAAAAGGGGCATAATCAGTATGGGAAACCAAAATTTGTTCAAATGGAAACATTATCAGCCTGATGTTATCTTATTAACGGTAAGATGGTACCTACGGTACAACTTAAGTTTTCATGATTTGGTGGAAATAATGGAAGAACGAGGCCTATCGATAGCTCACAAAACAATTATGCGATGGGTTCATCAATATGGTCCTGAGTTAGATAAGAGAATCCCGTGTCATCTCAAGCAGAGCAATGACTCGTGGAGAGTAGATGAAACATACATAAAAGTAAAGCGCAATGGATGTATTTGTATTGTGCAGTCGATTCAAAAAGGAATACCATTGATTTTTACTTAAGTAAAAATAGAAATGCCAAATCAGTCAAGCGCTTTTTCAAAAAAGCCTTGTCTTTTTCGCACGTATCCAATCCTCGTGTCATTACTGTAGATAAGAATCCAGCTTATCCAGCAGCATTTGAGAAGTTAAAAGAAGAAAAAAGATTTCAGAAGGCATCCAAATAAGGCAAGTGAAATATCTTAACAACATTGTGGAACAGGATCATCGGTTCATTAAGAGGCGAGTCCTTTCTATGTTAGGGTTCAAGTCTTTTGACACAGCTCCATCCATTCTTTCGGGAGTAGAAGCCATGCATAGGATCAAAAAAGGAACAGATTGATTTACGGGATTAGTCTGCCCAAAATCAAAAAGTATTTATCCATCAATTGTTTGAGCTTGCAGTATAAGATATGATTCCGCTAGGAGTATATGCGCTTTATTCTCTTTTATTTTTGCACCAGAACCAAAAGTTTTGTTTTTGCAAAATGAAATATGTTATGAATATTTTTTATATTGATTTGTATAGAAAAATTAATATAAATTAGTGATGATAAATTGGAACAAATTTTGAGGGGGATTTAATGTGAAAAAGATTATGAAGAAAGCAAGCCCATTATTAGCATTATCAACTTTAGTATTTACTTCTGCTGTAGGGTGTAGTGTGGTAGGTTCGAATGAAAAAGTTGCAGAGGCTAGCAGGGCAAAAATTAAAAATGTAATTGTTTTAATTGGGGACGGGATGGGTCCTTCTTCCATGGTAGCGTACCGTTATATGAAAGACAATCCAAATACAAAAGCAATGGAGAAAACATCATTTGATCAATATTTCGTTGGAACACAAATGACATATTCAGAAGATGCGCATGAAAATATTACAGATTCAGCTTCAGCAGCAACAGCGATGTCTACAGGAATTAAAACATATAATGCAGCAATCGCGGTGGATAATGATGAACAACCAGTAAAAACAGTATTGGAACAAGCGAAGGAAAAAGGAAAAGCAACCGGTTTAGTTGCGACTTCTGAAATTACAAATGCAACGCCAGCGGCATTTGGTGCACACGATGTAAGCCGTAAAAATATGAATGAAATTGCGAATGATTACTTTGATGAAAAAGTGAAAGGTAATCATAAAGTAGATGTTCTTCTTGGCGGTGGTGTAGATAATTTTGTACGTGATGACCGGAACTTAACAGAGGAGTTTAAAAAAGCTGGTTATAGCTATGTAACAAATCGTGAACAATTATTAAATGACAAAAATGAGCAAGTGTTAGGTTTATTTGCACCAAGAGGTTTAGATAAAGCGATTGACCGTGGTACAGAAATACCTTCCTTAGAAGACATGACAAAAGCAGCAATCGACCGTTTAAAGAAAGACAAAGATGGTTTCTTCTTAATGGTTGAAGGTAGCCAAATTGATTGGGCTAATCATGATAACGATGTAGTTGCAGCAATGAGTGAAATGGAAGACTTTGAAAAAGCATTCAAAGCAGTGATTGATTTCGCAAAGAAAGATAAAGAAACGTTAGTTGTAGCTACTGCAGATCATTCTACAGGTGGTTTCACTGTTGGAGCAAATGGCAACTACAACTTTGACGCAAATGTTTTAAAAGCAGCAAAACGTACGCCAGACTTTATAGCAAAAGAAATTGCAAATGGTGCAAGTGTAGAAGAAACATTAAAAGTGAATGTTGATTTAGAGTTTACACCTGAAGAACTTGCATCAGTAAACGAAGCGGCTCTAACAAAAGACGTAAAGCAAATTGATAATGCAATTGAGAAAATCTTTAATGTACGCTCTTATACAGGCTGGACGACTGATGGTCATACTGGTGAAGATGTAGGTGTATATGCATATGGACCAGGAAAGCACGTATTCTCTGGTTTACAAGAAAATACAAACTTAGCGAAACGTGTATTTGATAGTATTGGTGGCGGTGACCCTAATAAAGGTCGCTATTAGGGATACCGCCACATGCCCATCAACTTAAGAAAAGTAAACACCCCAAAAACGAAAAAAAACGAGTTGAATTCACATAAATAACTGTAGAAAAGTAAAGTTCTTGTTTTGGGCATTTAATTTCGTTAGGCTGATGGCTATGGGGCGCGACCCTTACTTAATATTTTTTTGTAAAATCATGTACTTTTTGATTAGATTTTGTAGTATTCATTATAAATTAAAGATACGTTTCTAGTAGAAACTCTCCTAATAAAGACTGTACTCCCATGGAGGAGTCTCAACCTTTTTCAGAGCACTCACGCTAATGTGAGTGCATTTTTTTTGCAGACAAGGACTGGAATGCTTCTATCAACATCCAGCAAGGAGAGCGATTAGGGGGTCTGTTGCAAAGTTTTAAACGCCCCCCAAAATATAGAATGAAAATACAATTGTTCCGAATAAACATTATAAAATATACAAGAACATGTATCGTATACTCATTATTTTGGGTTATTTTTCAACTTTGCAACAGAACCGTTCAATGCGCAAAGTAATGCTGGTGCTTTGTCTGTAGTGAGAACCGCTGGTTCTCCAAAGATTTTGACCAATCTTTTCATAAAGGCATAGGCAGCCTGATGATCCCGTTTTTTACGAAGTTGAATATCCAATGTGTGCCCGTCTTTATCAATTGCACGATATAAATAACACCATTTTCCTTTGACTTTTATATAGGTTTCATCTAGTTTCCAAGATAATGGAACGTTTTTATTTTTCTTCTTCCAAATTTGATAGATAAGATTTCCATATTCATGAACCCAGCGCATGATGGTTGTTGGGTGAACCGAAACACCACGCTCTTTCAAGATTTCAGATACATCACGATAGCTTAAAGAAAAACGACAATAGTAGCCGACGGCTACCAAAATAATATCCTTTTTAAACTGTTTTCCCTTAAAATACCCCATATATCATTCTCCTGCTCACACTTTTTCTACAGGTTATCTCAGTTTAGAAATCTTTGCAACAGAACCAAAATAACTATGATTTCTAGAAATGCGAACTGATATTATGAATTAATTTAAAGCTGCTGGAACAAAATAAAACTAATTGAGCAAAAAAACTTGCAGAATTAAAAAGAGAAGTATATATTAATTGACATATCAATAATTGATATATCAATTAATTTCTTAATAAGAAAGAAGGAGTGATTTTTGAAAACATGTTATTCAGAAGATGCCGAAATTTTATATAAGCTACAAAGTTTGAGCAAAGTAATTGGTACGAAGTTTGAAGCATGCATTGATATTAATCAATCTCGATCGGAATTGCTTACATTGCTTTATCAATTTGATGAAATTAGTCAAAACGACCTTCAAAAAAAGGTGAATATTGATGGCGCAGCCATCACCAGACACGTTAAGCAGCTTGAAGCCAAAGGAATTGTATTAAGAAGAAAGAAGCCTGAGGATAACCGTATAACACTTGTTCGGTTATCTGAGCAAGGACGAGAACGAATCGAGTCTTCCAAGAAAGAAAAGGAACGTTTTATGAAGGAAATGCTCGTAAATATCGGTGTAGAAGAACGCAATATACTTATTCATGTTCTATCACAGATTTAAAAAAATGTAGAGAATATTAAAGAATAGAGGAGTGTTTATACATGGGAACTACATTAAAAACAAACGATTTTATGAAAATAATGAAAGGACGTCGATCCATACGTAATTATGATCCAACAATCAAAATCAGTAAAGAAGAGATGGCTGAAATATTAAAGGAAGCTACTACGGCACCATCCTCAGTGAATGCACAACCATGGCGCTTTCTTGTTATCGAAAGCCCGGAGGGAAAAGAAAAGCTTGCAAAAATCGCTAAATTCAATCAATCACAAGTTTCTACTTCATCTGCCGTTATTGCAGTATTTGCAGATATGGACAACGGTGACTATATAGAAGAGATATATTCAAAAGCTGTTAAGCTAGGATATATGCCGCAAGAGGTAAAAGATAGACAAGTACAAGCATTGACTGCACATTTCGAAAAACTTCCAGCCCAAGAAAATCGCGAAACTATTCTAATTGACGCAGGGCTTGTCTCTATGCAGTTAATGCTGACAGCACGTGCACACGGATATGATACAAATCCAATCGGGGGTTATGACAAGGAAAATATTGCTGAAATCTTTGGAATTGAAAAAGAGCGCTATGTACCAGTTATGCTTCTATCTATCGGTAAAGCAGCCGACGAAGGATATGCTTCATACCGTCTTCCTGTTGATAGAATTGCACAATGGAAATAGTAAAAAACTGATAGTAGAGGGGGGCAGAATGGTGTGGAAATAATCGCAGTTATTTTAGTTGGGATCGTAGCATTAGAACATTTATTTATCATGATTCTTGAAATGTTTTTAATTGATTCAAAAGTAGCAAAACGCGCTTTCAAATTACCGAAGCATTTAGAAGGAGATCGAAATGTAGCTATTATGTTTGCAAACCAAGGGTTATATAATGGATTTTTAGCCGCTGGTCTCATTTGGGGACTTATACTGGGGCTCAACCCAATTGGCTATATGGTTCAATTATTTTTCGTAATTTGTGTGGTGATAGCAGCTATTTTCGGAGGTTTCACATCTAATAAATCAATTATTGTGAAACAAGGAATTCCAGCTATTTTAGCACTGATTGCCCTTTTATCTATCATATAGAATCAAAGTTTTTCAATAAAAGAACTCATTTTTGAAGAACTACGCTATTCTTTCTGTAGAATCATAGGAAAGGATGACGTTTTGGTTCTGGTGCAAAAACTTCAGGATAATTGCAAATAATCTCTAAAACTTGGACATACTGATACTATTACTCTAAAAAAGGTGTGTGATCGGTATGAAAAAGGAAAATTTGTTCAAATGGAAGCACTATCAACCTGATATTATCTTATTAACGGTAAGATGGTACCTACGGTACAATCTAAGTTTTCGTGATTTGGTGGAAATGATGGAGGAACGAGGTTTGTCTATTGCTCACACCACTATTATGCGTTGGGTGCATCAATATGGACCTGAATTAGATGAAAGAGTACGACGTCATCTTAAGACAACAAATGATTCTTGGAGAGTCGATGAAACGTATGTGAAAGTAAAAGGGCAATGGATGTATTTATATCGCGCAGTCGATTCAGACGGAAATACCATTGATTTTTATCTAAGTGAATCAAGAGATAAACAAGCAGCCAAGCGCTTTTTCAAGAAAGCCTTGGCTGCTTCTCATATTTGTAAACCTCGCGTAATAACAGTAGATAAGAACCCTGCCTATCCTGTAGCAATTCAAGAATTAAAAGAAGAGAAACGTATGCCTGAAGGCATACAACTAAGGCAAGTTAAATATCTCAATAATATAGTGGAACAAGATCACCGTTTCATTAAGAAACGTGTACGTTCTATGTTAGGATTCAAGTCATATGAAACAGCTACTTCTATATTGAGTGGCGTTGAAACCATGCATATGATGAAAAAAGGACAACTTCACTTACAGGTGAAGTCTGCCCAAAATGAAGTTAGATTCATACATAAATGATTTGGAATTGCATCATAATCTACCATTGAACAGTCTATACAGGTTTCTATGCCTCTATCAAATGATTTTTGCACCAGAACCATTAAAGTTGTTTGAAAATTATTTTCCACTTTCATTCGATAATGTTTCAGGAATAATAAAGTTATCTAATTTCGGAAATCGAATCGAATAATATAGCCTACGTTAAGAAATCAAAAACTTTATATTTAATTCATTTAAGTGTATACATTTATTATTACTTATTCGTTGTATAAGTATAGGGAGGACAAATAATGAAACAAGAAAATATATTAGCCTCCTATCTTATCCATTTAGGAGAGGAAGTGTTCAATCTATTACTAGCGAAAGGAGCCAAAAAAGAAGATGCTGAAGATATAATTCAAAACACTTTTTACAAAGTGTACACACTATTAGATGATCTAACAGAGAACAATATACGTCCGTGGTTTTTTAGAGTAGCACTCAATGAATATATTGATTTGAAAAGAAAAAAGGGGCAACAGAACATCTACTTAACCGAGGAAATTTATTCAAAGCTACAATATACAGACTGCGAATTTGAGGTCATTTTAAATAAGGATGAGATTTTTAATTTATTAAAAGACGTTAAAAAAGAATATAAAGAAGTTTTCTTTTTAAAGTATTACTATGATTTTTCCTATAAAGAAATTGCATCTATTTTGGATATTAAAGTAAGTAGTGTAAAGCAAAAGTTATTTCGTGCACGTAAATCCATTCACTCAAAAATAGGAGGAAAATATTAATGGATACTTCGTTAAAAGATGCTTTAAAAAAAGCTAAACGAAAACAATTACTAAAAATCATCATTACTTCAATTATTGTTGTACCTATTCTATTCCTGATCTTTTATAAAACTGGAAATTACTTTGCAGCGAAAAGTTCTACAAAACTTCATGAGCAGCTCTTTTTACATAATGAAATTGCCGAACCTAATATTCAAAGCGATTCTCAAGTTACGAGTAATTCCTCCATGTTTGGTGGTAACATTGTGACGAATCGTTCTAAAAATATTAATGGTTATTTAGTACAATGGAGCACACTCACAAGTTCGTATGATTGGTTTCGTGTTAATATTGATCACAACGAGTTAATACCGAGATCCTATTGGTCTGATACAGAGTTCTATGAGTATGATAAACAAACAAAGAAGAAAGTCGCAAAATTTTATCATCCATCTATTCAAAAATACTATAATGGTGTGAAAAATGATCTAGGAGCAATTTCACAAATGGAAAATCACGTTGCGGAAGTTGCGATTTCTTTCGATCGGCCTTATACATTACAAGAAATCCAAGCAAAAATTCCTGATAGTTTAAACATCGTATGGTTGTATATGACATCGCAAATTGTAGATGAAAGCAAAGGACCTATGGGTGTGCCTGTTTATGGGTTTGATCCATCTGATTCACCGAAAAAGGCATACAATAGCTTTATTGATGCACTTAAAAAATATGATGCAGATGGTACTGAAAAAACAATTCAAGAGTTTTTAAAATTAAATAAAAATAAACAGTTTGATGAAGTGAAAATTTTAGGGGTAATGCTGACTGGTCAAACCCAAAACTTTAAAGCCTTAGAAAACCAAGATTTTATTCGTGGTGCTTCTGTAGGGGCTACTGCACAAATCGTCCCTTATATTAAACCAGAGAAATAATAAGCAAGAGACCACCTTTTTTAATACATATAGCCAAATAAAACTTTAGTCTAAACAATGGAAAATTATTGTTAATTTTATAAAGGAGAGGAGGCACATAAATTAGTATTTTTCTCTTATATCTCAAAATATAAGAATACTCTTTATTATGAGATATAAACAAAATTTAATTCAAAATAAAAACTAGCACTTAAAGAGAATTTAATCTCGAAATATTAAACCTTATTTAAATGATCATCCAGCAAGCATACTAGAAAAGTCTACATTATAATGTTATTTATAAACATATTTTAAAAGGAACAATTTCCTCTTTTTCATCTCAATAACATAATATATCTATACATTTTGAGATATTGAATTTCACTCATTTTATAACTACCGATAATTTATCTTATGTAAACTAAATGAAAGTAAATTAATGGACCTAATAGTTTTTGATGTCCCCTATTTGTTCAGTAAAACAAAAATACAAACTCTCATTTTAATACACAAAGTGTGCAGTGACAATAAAGTTGTTTAAAAGCAAATAAAGTTATTTAAAAAGATGGTGTAAAATTTCAATTAACACCATCTTTTATTTATATGTTGTATTATAAAAGTATGAAATTAACGCTTCTGTTTATTGGTATAATGTATAATGGCGTTATATAAAAATTCAGCTAAGTCTTCATTACTAAATTGATTTATATAATTTTTGAAGCGATTATCAAATTTATACGTATTTGCAATACATGTCAACATTTCAGAGTCACATACAATAGATTGTTCGAGATAACTTTTCCACTCTACAATTAATTGCTGTACTTCATCGGAAGTAGGTGATTGATTAATATAGGAAGCGATTTTTGTAAATACTCTTTCCATTTTTTGTTCGAATTCATGAAATAAGTTCGTTTTTTCACTAGGAGAGAGTTTTTTCAGTTCCCCCTCAAATTCTTTGTATTTTTCTGTTTCACCATAGATGAATTTCGCCTCATGAGCATATTGTTCTTGTAATGGTAAAATGGATGAATTATTAAAAATATTTAAATTGTAGATATCCTTTCCTGATACATACTCATCCACCGCAGTAATAACTGTTTCTAAACGTTGTTTTTTTAACAATAAAGTTTGGTTATGCTTCTTTAATAATTGTTGCTGTTCTTCTCTCGTAAGTTTCAAAATATCCGCAATTTCCTTTAGAGAAAAGTCCAGTTCCTTAAAAAATAGAATCATTTGAAGTTTTGCTAAACTTTTCCTATCATAGAGTCGATAACCATTTTCTGTTAAGTGAATTGGCTTTAATAAATTTATTTTATCATAATATTGTAAGGTTCTTTTTGTTATGCCTGTAATTTGGACAATATCTTTAACCGTTAATAATTGTTTCTTCATCCCAAAATCCTTTTATTTCATCTAATATTAGATTGGCAGGAGTTATTGTGGCTTCAAAGATATTTTTACCTGTTTTTTCTAAATAGTATTTAATTAAATGGTATCCACAGGCATAACCAGCAGCATAAGACATATTGACTGGCATATAGTTTTGAATTTTTGCTAATTCGTCACCATAAAGATACGGTGCAATTTTATCAAATCCTGTTAATTGTAATTGTTCCTTGAGCACAGGTTTAATATGCCTATTAAGCATTTCCATAGTTGTTTTCGATACCCAAGGACCGAGTAGATCCTCTCCAAAAATAGAAGTAGCAAAGTTTTCTGCTAACCCTTCACTAACAATTAATTCACCTAAAGTAACAGTATGGTCCCACTGAATAAATTGATATCGAACATTATGATTACATTCATGTGCTAAAGCAGCTTTCATTCGAGGTATTGTGTATTCACTTGGCACAAGTGTACACAAAATATAGCCAGGGATACCTCCATCACCACTATATCCTTCATTTAACATTAATGTAGGGCTATTTGGATTCCCTAATAGAATCGTGAATAAGTAATCGGATACACGAGGGTTCACATCATGCTCTCTAAATAAATGAAGGCTTTTCCTAACAGCTTCTTTACACTCAGACCAAAAAGAATCAGACGAAATCAATTCTAATTCTGGTGTAATCTCATTTGTAATCTGATTAGGAGAAATGCTCATTATATTATTCAATGTAATAACATCAAAACCATTTGGCTCCTCAGCCTTAAAAGGAACATGTTGAATTTCCCATTTTCCCATAAACGGATTCAACATTTCTTGTCTGTATAACTCAACCTTTTCCTCTTTTGGAGCTTGTAAAATTTTTTGATATATTTTATCTGAGCGTAATGATTTTATATTCATTTCTTTCACTCCTTATTTAATATAGTTAAAATTATGCACTATGACGTAGCGTTATAGTCAAGGGAGTTAACTAAAAATATAGCAAGAGGATGGGGTTAGGTGTTTTTTGAAATATTAATAGGACACTTTCATTTGTAATTACCCTAGCTTAGTTTGGATGTTGAACGTATTTCTTCAAAACCGAATTTCAAACAACTCTATTGTTATTCATCTGTGGGTTATTTAAAAAAGTGTATAGGATTCATCAACTCTAATTGAGCACCATTCGAAAATACATGAACTTAATCAATAAGTTTAAAACTTAATTTTAAAATTCCAGTCACCTCCTGCAATAGGTGACTTTTTTCTTTTACTAAAAAATCCTGTACAGTGTACAGGATTTTTCTCCGTTACTTTTCTACTTCTATAATACGTTTCATCGCCTTCACTTGACCAATATGATCAGCTTCATGGTACAACATCATACCGTAAAGCTCACCTACCGTTTCCAACCCTAAGAATGGCTCTGAAAGTTTCTGTTCAAATGCTTCTTCCGGAATTCCATTAATGCGTTGTGCTTGCTCTTGTAATTGAGACATTAACACTTCTAATGAGGGTCCTTCTGTTTTCCATTCAGATGGTTTTGTACCATATCCAAACAAACCTGGATATTCACTTGGCAAATCCTTAAACCCTCTTCCAAACATAAAAGTCTCTGCTGCAGTTAACATGTGACCAATATGCCAACGAATTGTGTTGTTGAATCCCTCCGGCTGCTTATCGGCCGTTTTATCATCTAACGTCTCCATAAACTTAACTAATGCCCCACGTGTTATTTCAAATTGTTTTAAACCTATTGTTCTATTCACTCTATCGTTTCCTTCCTTATGTACAGTTTATTTAAATTTAACAGAAAAAATCACGAAATACATCTAATATGCTTAACGAACTCCGACTCCCCTATACGGTAAGACAAACTTAAAAGAAGATCCCCCCAGATTACTGAAGGAGATCTTCTTTTAAGTTCATATAATCAGTGTTAGTCTAATTAAAGTTAGTATAATCATGTTGGATTAGCTGTTAGAGTCTTTTTGCATCAGACCTTACTTTCTATTACTGTTGTCTCCAAAACATCTCTTTCCACAGTTTCCTTTTTACTTGTGGAAAATCTCTTTTAATGAGTCGAGAACTTGCACTTTTATAAGCATTAATGAATTTTGTCATTTCTGTATTAGGATGTGCCTTGAACAAAATATGCACATGGTCAAAATCATGATTCCACTCTACCAGTGTTATGTTGTAATTCTCGGATAACCGTACAAACATGTCTTTTGCATAGTCTGATATATCATCATCAAATACAGTTCTTCTGTATTTCACGACTAATACAAGTTGATAACATAAGAAGAACACAGAATGATTATTACTATCTAATTTCACTGTTATACCAATCTTTATATTTTATAAGACTGATTATATCGGAGACAAAATAAAAAGCAAAGCCAAGTTCTTTTTGGCTACGCCAAACCGAAATTCATCTTCCACCTACCGTTGGGCTATCACCCTTCACACGCTTGAGGAAGGAGAATTCTTTCGAATAATGCGATAAAATAGAAAAACGCTATCTTTTTTGTAGATAAATACAGAAAAGATAACGTTTTTTCTATAAATATATCAATTTTCGATGCACTATTATTCTTTCCAAATAATCACAATGTTAACTCTTTCAGTATTATAGGAGTAAGACTAATACATTTGTTTTTATTATCCCGCCCAAACATCTTTTGAATAATAAAGTTTTTCTTCTAACTGTTGTAACCACGTACTTGCTTGTTGTTCGCTCACATTATGAATGCTAGCGTAACATGTAACAAGCGTATTTTCTACATCTGGCGCCATTTTTCTTCCATCACCACATATATACAAATGTGCACCTTGGTTAAGTAAGTCAATCAGTTTTTCAGCATCTTGTTTCATCAAGTGCTGAACATATGATTTCGGCTGCTCCTCCATTCGAGAAAAAGCGGTATGAAGAGTCACAATCCCCTCTCTCTGCGCTTGCTCAAGTTCTTCTTGGTACAGATAGTCCTCTTCAAGTGAACGACATCCAAAGTAGAGATGTGCTTCACCTAATGATTCCCCATTTACCTTCATTTCTTTTCTAGCCTGCAGAAAACCTCTAAACGGTGCAACTCCCGTTCCTGGCCCGACCATAATAATCGGTGTTTCAGGTTCTTTCGGAAGCTCAAAACCTGACTGTGAAGTTGACACAAAACATGTAATGAAATCTCCTTCTTTAAGCTGAGCTAAATAGGTAGATGCAATTCCTCTGTATTGTCCATTTCCACTTCATGCGTTGTCTTCTACAACACTAACAGTAATACTCAATTTCTGATCATTTACTCTTGGCGAAGAAGAAATTGAATAATATCGTGGACGCAATGCTGGAAGTAATTCGATAAAGTCACCGAATTCCATTTCACATGCTGGATATCTCTCTAATAATTCAAGCATGGTTAAGCGCCTAGACAACACCCGTTCTTTATACATTTTTTTTTCTAATAGTTCCTCTAGCTCTTTTTTATGTGGCGGACAAACTGTTTTTGCTGCTATTGCACGTAATTGATTTCTTGTGACAGGTTCTTGTAGCTCTACAAATTGCAGTAATTCGTTAATTGTAACAGTGCGCCCTAAAGGTAGATGCACTAATTTTTTATTATCACTAGTTAACCTGATGAAATAAGATCCATTTAACTGAAAACGAGTTAGTACACGATTCACCAATTCTGGATAGTTTCTTGGAATCACACCTAAATGGTCACCTTCTTTATAAGTTACATTACTCGGTAAAGAAATTTCAAAGTGTCTCGTGCTTCTTGCGCTACATTGCTGTTGT
>NZ_JAJJBY010000058.1:0-12936 GCF_022625245.1 Bacillus sp. TL12
GATCTTGTTTTCTAGAGTGTATCTTCATGTAGAAAACTTTGCAACAGAACCGTATTTAGTATGTACTATAATGGATAGATGTGTGATATTCAATCTATCAAAAAAAACTAAAAATATAGATTGACTAATCGTAAGAAAAGCACCCGTTCTTGAAAATGAATACTTTTTTATTCCTCATTTTGAGAGGCCGGATATAAACGATTAACATCTTAACTTAATGAATAAGGAATATTCTCTTTAGTTTACAACAGCAGATTTTTGATTTGAATCAATTGCTGAATGGTATAATTCACTATATTTTCCATTCAATTTGATCAACTCTTCATGAGTACCTTCTTCAATTATTTCACCTTTATCCAAAACAAATATACTATCACAGTCCATAATTGTTGATAATCTATGTGCAATTATTATGCATGTACAACCAATATCCTTAAAATAATTTGATATCTTTAATTCATTCAATGAATCAAGTGAACTAGTAGCTTCGTCTAAAATAACAACGCTATGTTTATTTAGGATTGATTTTGCTAAAGCGATTCTTTGTCTTTGTCCACCTGATAGGTTCGAACCCATGTCAGAAATCAAAGTATCGTATTTCATTGGCATTTCTTCAATCGTTTCTGAAATTTGAGCTATTTCAGCAGCTTTTTTAACTTCCTCAGCGCTTGCATTTAAGTTACCCATACTTATATTTTCATAAATAGATTTATTAAGAAGTTGAATTTCTTGAGGGACTATTGCCATTTGCTTACGAAGCTTTTTTTTATTTAGACTATTAAGAGGCAATCCATCATAATAGATCATGCCTTTTGTTGGTTGATAAAGCCCCATTAACAACTTAGCAAGAGTACTTTTCCCCGATCCTGATTCTCCAACTATAGCTATTTTTTGTCCATTTTTAATTTGGAGTGAAAGATCTCGAATTATATTCTCTGAATTAGCTGTGTATGCAAAAGATACATTCTCCAATTTTATATCTCCTGTGATTTGAGAACAGTCTTTCTCTACATTCATATCTTCTTGAGGGACATCTGTAATATCATTAAGTCGCTCTATGCTGTTTGAAGCAATCCAGAATGAGTTCCAAGTTTGAAAAAATGAAGATGCAGATGTAAAGAACATTGTAGTTATTGAATAAAAGGCAATAGATTCTCCAATAGTAATATTTCCACTTATATATTGCCCCATTGCAAACACTAGAATTATTAAAGGTGAAACTAACACAGCAACCTGATTAAATGTACTGTAAATATTCCCTAAATTACTTTGTTTTGTGAATCGATGCAAAACATCCTCTAATTTTTTTTTCCAATGGTAGTAGATCTCCCCCTCTGAAGCGGCTACCTTAATACCAAATATAGATGAAATGGTTTCAACTTGAATTTTTTGTAATTTACTTCTTTCAACAATCTCATATAGATTTAATTCTTTAATATGAGCTCTCAGTAAATATGTAATTACGAAATAGATTAAGAACAATGTCAGCGCTAAAGATGTTAATATTTTTGATTTAAGAAACATATAGGAAAGCATAAAAACTAATGCTCCTACATCTAAAATCCCTCTAATTATCTTATCAGCCAGTAAATCTTTAATTATCTCTAAGCTACTAATTCTATACAATATATCCCCTTTTGCTCGCACTTCAAAAAACTTATATGGGACATTTAAAAGGTGTTTAAAAGTTTTAGATTGTAAATCTCTTTCAAGTATAGCTTTTATTTTAATTAAATATTTTCCCCTTGCATAAACAGTTATGGTATTTAATATAAAAGCCACAACAAAAAGTAATATAATTGATAGATTTATTGATTTGTTTTCAACTACGCTATCTGTTAATATTTGTATTGCAATCGGCATTAGTAAAGTTGCTACATATGTAAATATTGATAGAATGAAAATAATAAAAAATATTTTTTTGTTTTTCTTTATATTCGGAATTAAGATTTTAAATGGGTTTTCCTTCTTTTTATGTGGGGAGAAATTCTCATTTGGTTGTGGAATTAATACGATTCCCGAGAATTTTTCCATAACCTCAGTATGTGTCATCTTTTTTCTACCAACTGCTGGGTCAACTATATAACAGTACTTTTTATTAGTCTTTTCTAACACAACAAAATGGCTATTCTCCCAATATAATATACAAGGTTTACCAATTTCTAACAACCCTTGAACAGGAGTCTTAAATGCCTTAGAATCAAATCCTACCTTTTCAAGTAAATGTTTTATTTGATCTAGCCTTAATCCGTCTCGCCCAACTTCCATTAAATTTCTTAGTGTACTTAGTGATTCGTAACTTTTATAATATCGTAAAATCATTGCAGCACAACATAATCCACACTCAGTTTGTTGAAGTTGCTCTACATACGGAACTTTTCTGTTTGTTTCAAGCATAGAACTCTTTCCTCTCAATCGTGTTTAATGGAACACTATTGGTAGATAGTTTTCCATTGATATTATTCTAACCACAGAACATCTGGTATATCATATTTACATCCGTATTTGAGTAGTGAATAACCTAGGCCAGCTAAACCTACCATTAATCCATAAATATTAACCGTTCGATATGCATTCTTATCCCAATTATATTTAATGTATTTGTTATATAACTCTATAAATGTAAAATCGCAGTATTTTTTTAATTCCTCATCTTCTAATACATCAGCAACTTGATATAAAATCCCTAAATTCCCCGTATCACCGTGACACAGAATGTGGCTACTGCCAAAACCCTTTTCGATTGTAGTATTTACAGCGACATCAATATCTCTCAATAGGTTGTTATCTGGATATCCAAATTTCTTTAATAAAATCCTATTAAGTAAAATTTCAGATGCACCATGACACCATGCTACTGTTCTAGAACCCTTGGCAAGACTCATTTTCCAATTCTGATTTTCATCCGAAAATAACATTTTTTCAAAATTTAAAGCCTTTTTAATTGTACCTAGTATCTTGGGGTCTATATTAATATTATAAAATCTTATTAAATTAGTTGTTATGTCACTAGTTCCATGAGCAAATCGAGTATATCCTTCAGTTTCTTCTAATGATTTTCCTCATTCTCCTTCCAGTGTTCAGAATTTTTCCTAGAAATATTCTGTAAAAACTCATTGATAGATAATTTGTTTTTTAATTCCAGAAAAAATTTTTCCCAATAATCAATAACATCCTCATATTCTATTTCTCTTGGAATTTCTTTATTCACAGATGTCACTCCATTTCCCAAAAAAACTGGACCTATCATTAAAGATTGGACCAGCTTTTTTATTTTCAACTTAAAAAGTTAATAAATTTATATTTAGAGCATTACGTTAGTAACTATTGAGTACCACCACAAGGGCTAGTAAAGTTCCATTCTGCTGATACTGTACAAACACATCCAGAATTATCGCCTAAACTCCAAATCTATGCAGCAGTTTTAGAAGCCCAGTGATTAGTACCTCCAGCTACTAATGACATATCTTGTTCACTGATCTCTTCAAATAAATTACCTTATGGATGATTTGAACTCATAGAAATCTTATTTTGAGCACTTGGATTTTTAATAATTTTTCGATTATTTATAATTTACTTCTATAAAAATGTTTTTTTTGAGACCTAACAGTAAATATATTATACATACTGGATAGTTTTGTAAAGTAACATTCAAATAATTTGCTATTTTTTTAAAATTATACAATTTATTTGATATACTAAATTTGCGAATAGTTATATTTTAGGAGGTTTACAATTTGGAAAAAGTTTTAGAAGTTGTTAATGTATCGAAATATTAAATGAAATTGAAAATTTATTCAGGGAAGCTATAACATTGGATTCATATGATATTAATTTAAAATTTGATCTTGCATCAGCTCAAATTATGCAAAATAAACTTCCTGAGGCTTTACACACTTACACACCTATAGCAACATACTGAACATAGATCCAAATAATTTTAATGCGCATCTTCTTTTTGCATTTTATTCCCAAATTAATGGTGATACTCAATCAACCTCTAAATATTTAAAAATTATGAGTCAAACATATTAAAGGTAATATTCAGAATAAATAAATGATATGAAATTAGTGGAAATACACTTAAAACGAATTTAAATACAAATATACCAACTGACTTATCTCAAAATAATCATGCTATTTTAATATTAGGAAATACCCTTGCAACGTATGGTTCTATGAGTCAAACCTTGATAGAACGTTTAAAAATTGGGCTTGCTACTGCAAAACAATATCCCAATTCTAAAATTATTGTATCGGGAGGGCTACCAGAACAGGGAATTACAGAAACTGATGCAATGAGTAAATGGTTAATTTCAAAGGGTATAAATAAGGATAGAATCATTTTAGAAAATAAATCAATGGATACAATAGAAAACGCCTCTTCACCATGCCAATTCTTGAAAAAGAAGGAGTAATAAATATAACAATAGTAATAAGCGCAAGCCATATGAGAAGAGCTTTAACCATTTTTAATGTAGCGAGTAATTTTAGTAATAAGATAAATCTTATAAAGACTTTATTAATCTAGCATATATGGATTATAGCTCTCTAGAAAAAGTGAAATAAGTATTACAGGATGAAACCCATAAGGTTTATCGGAATTTATTCCGCACTTCTGGAATTTGGATATTCCCTGGAATGCAAAGGTAATCATAAAATATTGGGATTCTCTCCTGTTACAGAGGAAACATATTTATGAAAGTAAAATTGCTATCAATAACAATTATTATCATCTTAGTAATAAGTAACATTTCTATGAATAATTAAAGAATGAATAAGAATATATTTAATAAATTGCCAGAAAAACTCTTTATTAAAGGAGAAGATTTATGATGGATATTATTAAACTAGTAATTCTTGAAAAGAATACTAATTGGATTATTAAACTACATAATACTATAGGGGAAAGTGAAGATATTAAAATAGCTGCCACTACAAGTGATCCATTTATAGCATTAGAGTTAGTAAAAAATTTGGATGTAGATGCTATTCTTTTAAGTATTGAAGACCCTAAAGAATTCACTTTAATTACCAAAGTATTGAATGTATGCCCAAATATAAAAATAATTATACTTACAACCATACATGATAGTGACTTAATAAAATCATCCTTTGCTGCTGGCGCAACAAATTATGTCTTAAAAAAAGAGTATTCTAGCCTTCCATTAAAAATAAAAGATAGCTGCCATAAGTATAATCCTTTTGCAATTTTAATAAACGATTATTGCTTCTTAAAAAAAGAATTTATGTTAAGCAATTTAACTTCTTCTGAAAGAGAAGTATATGACCTTATAGAGAAAGGGTATAGTAGATCTCAAATACAGCGAACACTTTTTAAATCACAGAATACCATTAAAAGTCATGTACATAATATTTTAAAGAAAATGCATTGTCCCGATACAAAATCAGTAGTAGAAAAAGTTAACAGTTTTTCTCAGAAAAATATAATATAACAGGTCTAGAAAAAATCAACCTACCTAAACGTGAAAAAATTACATATTATGATATTGAGTGACGTAATCTCACTAAACTATATTTGGAGGCGTTCAAAATGAAAAAATCATTAAAAAACCCTGTCTTACAACACAAATACTCTGTGAGGGAGAAAAATCCAGCTGGTGATCTTCTACAAGAAATTAGCGAACAAGAAATGAAAGAGGCACAGGGTGGTTGGACTCACGCAGAATCCCTGGCCTTCGCTAAACGAGCAGGACTTGGATATAACTATGGTACGAGATGTACAGTTTCTGCAGAATGTATGTTTACAATCAGCTGCGGAAGCTAATTGATGGTAGTAAATATAAAAAGTTCTTGAATATGAAAAAAATAATGAGCAATTAATTGCTCATTATTTTTTTCACTTACCAATGTAGGATTTTATTCTATTTATTAAAGCAATTGAAAAAGTATCCGCAACAACCACTTTCTCTCCTATAGATACCCATCCACTATATACTTTGGTATTTTGTAGATATAAAATACTCACTCGGTTGAAAAAATATCAATTGAACAATCATAGTCCTTATATGTAGTCTACTCACTTTTTCTATTGGCCTATTTAGAATATTCATTAAGCCATAGGCGCTTCTATTTATGAATACACTACAAAACGAGAAAATGATTTTTGTAAGAATCAAAATAAATGGAATAAGTTGAGAAAAAATCACCCTGTTCCATTAGTTTACATTATTGTAAACTAATAGTGTGAACTATGTTATCTCAACTTAGTTCACTAAATCTAACAGTGAACTAGGTCATATAACTAACATTCCAAATATTCCATATGCCATTTTATTCCATTAAACAAGAAGTAGGGATGAAGATGAACAATATAATAAATACTGAACAAGATTTTGATTTTAAAGATGTAATAAATTATTGGATGTCTTTATTTCCAGAAATAAACGATATCAATGAATTTGAAAATATTTTCAAAGAAGTAAAACAAAGAAATTTCCAAGATTTAGAACGCGAATGGATTAAACAAGAATACGATTCTAATAAAGATCACACAGAGATACTAGAATTATTTAATTTTAATCCGGATGAGAAATCAAAGAAAATAGAATCTATATTTAATAAAAATGAAAAAGAATATGAAAGACTTCAATTTTTCAACTTTTTCAAACCTATTATTAAATATTATCTGTATAAATATTATGACGTTATTAATACTTTCAATATACTTGAAAGCAAAGAAATATTTTTAAAAGATTTAATTGGAAAAATAACTAATCTCTTATATCAGATTTCCTATCGTACACTAATTTTAGAAGTTAATATTGCAAGATCGAGTGATCTATTAATAGGAGAATCTTCTGAAGAAAGATTTTTTTACTTCCAAAATACATTATTAAAAGATGAAAAATTTCTTAAAGATTTATATACAGAATACGGATGCTTAACATCCCTGATGTATTTAAAAACTAAAAACTATCTAGATTTTATAATTGAAGTCTTAAGAAATACTTCTGCAGAAACCGAACGAATATCTACAATTTTCAATGAAGGTAAAGATTTAGGTAACTTATTAAGTATTGAAACTGACTCTGGAGATACACACCAATGTGGGAAAAGTGTTTCAACCCTATATTTTGCATCCGGTATCAAATTAATCTATAAACCCAGAGAACTTAGCTTTGAAGAAGGATATTATAAATTAATAAATTGGATCAATGAACAAAATATTCCTAATATGAAGAAATTAAAAGCTGCAAAATCACTTTCAGTTAATGGAAGTGGCTGGATGGAATTTATCTCATTTAAAGAATGTACGGATGAAAGTCAAGTAAATAATTTCTATTATCGTATAGGACATTTACTATGTATACTTCACGCATTGAATGCACGAGATTTTCACAGTGAAAACCTAATTGCAAATTCAGAGCATCCAGTACTTGTTGATTTAGAATCCCTTATTCATGGTAGTTTTGAAAAAGAAGATACGTCTATAGCCAGTGCTATGGATAATTGCGACAAACTTATTGATTCATCTGTTATATCTATTCTTTTATTACCAAGTAAAATAGTTTTAACTGATAAATCTAATGTTAACGTTTTTGATTTAGGTGGTGTAGGAAGAAGTCAAGAACAACTCGCTCCATTCAAATCAGAAGTCATTCAGAATAATAAAACTGATAATATTGAAATTACTCGCGATTTCGTAACTTTAGAACCTAGTAATAATAACCCTAAAATAAATAATCATAATCAACAAATTGAACAATTTCTTAATCAAATACAAGAAGGATTTAAACAGACTTATGATTGGATTTTAGATAATAAAGAAAGTTTTATCAATAAAATAATTGAGTTGTTCTCTAACCAAACATGCAGGATTCTTTTTAAAAATACTTTTATATATGGACGTTTGTTACGGAGTAGCTATCACCCTGATTTATTAAGAAACTCATTACATAGAGAGGTCTTATTGCATAGAATAGTATTATATGATTTTAAAGAAATTTGCAATCAAGTTTCTCCCCACGAGTTGGAAGATTTACTTATTGGCGATATACCTTATTTTACAACTAACACAAGTTTTAATACCGTAAGAAATTCAAGAGGACAAATAGTTAATGGATATAGTTTAAATGTGTCACCCTTAGAAACTTCCATAAATAAAATCAAAAATTTTAGCGCGAAAGATCTGAAGAATCAATTAAAGTTTATTGATTTAAGCTTTATTCATACTGAAAATAAAAAAGATAGCGCACTAACTAACGTAGAATTTTCAAAAGGACATCATTTACTTGAGGACATTTCAATAGCGGATCAAAATTCATCCTTATTCAAAATAGGACATCATTTACTTGAAAATAGTATAATTGGTAAAACAGATTCTAAAATTGACAGAACTTGGATTGGTTTAATGATGTCTGGTAAAGATGAAGTTACAACTCGTATTTCATCAGTAGAATATGACCTCTATAAAGGAAATAGTGGAATTTCATTATTTTTAGGTTATTTGAGTGCTCTTACCGGAAATGAAGAATTTAAAGAAGCTGCCATTGAATCTCTAGCTCCATGTATTAAATTTATTAATGTAGCGAAGAAACACCCAAAAAATAATATGGATGAAAATGAATTATTACCCATTGGCGCCTTTAATGGACTGAGTGGTATTTTCTATGCAATGTTCCACTTAGGAAAAGCTCTTAATACTGAGAAATTTATTGATTTTACGTATGATAATATAGGATGCCTTCTAGATTATGTAAAAAAAGGAATGGACTATGATTTAATTGGGGGATCGGCAGGATATTTAGGCGTTGTCCTTTCTATCTATAATAAAACAACTGATGTAAATAAAAAAGCAATGCTTTTAGAAATAGCAAATGCAATTTATCAAGACTTAGAAGAAAATGCGACATATTACTCTAATAATTCTGTATTCTGGGGGCCAAATCTAGAGAGTGAGGGATATACGGGATTTGCACATGGGACAAGTGGAATCTCCGCAATGCTAATACGATTACATACAATAACTAAAAATCCTAATATTTTAAAATTAGTAGAAAAAGCTCTGAATTATGAACGTTTAATGTTCAGTTCTAAAGATGCAAATTGGTACACCAATCTTTCAAAAACTGGAATAAGTGTAGGGTGGTGTCATGGTGCACCAGGGATACTTCTAAATCGCCTTATATTAAAGGATAATGGTTATCATGATGATGTAATTGATCATGAAATTCAAATAGCCCTAGACACTACAATTCAAAAAGGATTTGGCAATAATAATACTTGGTGCCATGGTGATGCAGGAAATCTAGAGATTCTTCACTATGCTGCAACAGTTTTAAAAAATCCAGATTTAAAAAGTAACTGTCTTGCTACATATCATAATATTTTCCGAAATTCTATCAACTCTAACTGGGATGAAGGATATTCTGGAACCGTAAATATATATGGATTGCTGGTTGGTTTATCAGGGCTCGGTTATTCAGTTTTAAAACATGGATTAAATCTTTCAATTCCAGGAATTCTTTGGTTGGAATAAAAATTTTGTTTCTATATTCTTTCACTATATAAAAATTCAAATTTTTTTAATCGTATTCTTCACCATAATTAAGCTATCAATTATTTGATAGCTTAATTATCTATGTAGGTAAATAATACAGATAGGCACGCTATCAAGAAGGCTGCTGAAAAGGATAGTTGATTAATCACAAATTACATATTAAAATTACCATTAGAGTTAAATTAATCCATAAATTTAACTTTAATGGTAATTAAATTTAAACTCTTTAGAGATTTAATTTAACCTCTTGAAATATAAAAAATATAAGGTGGTGTTGAAATGAAATATATTGTTGAAACAAATAATCTAACTAAAAAATATAAGAATAGCAGTGTAGTTAGTGGTGTGAATCTAAAAATTCCTGAAGGTGAAATTTATGGGTTTTTAGGTCCTAATGGTGCTGGAAAGACAACTAGTATTAGAATGTTATTAGGCTTAATTAAAGCAACTGAAGGCACTATTACAATTTTCGAAAAAGATTTAAATAAAAATCGTTTATCTATTTTATCTGATATTGGAGCGCTGGTAGAAAATCCTTCTTATTATGCACATCTCAACGCAATTGAAAACCTAGAGGTTTATAGAATTTTAAGGAATATACCAAAGGAAAAAGTACATGATGTTTTAAAAACTGTTGGGCTGCAAAATGCAGCACACCAAAAAGTTAAAGAATACTCTTTAGGGATGAAACAACGTCTTGGCCTTGCCATTGCATTACTTGGTAATCCTAGATTATTAATTTTAGATGAACCGACAAATGGACTTGACCCCCAAGGGATACATGAAATGCGTGAATTAATAAAGAGCCTTGCTAAGGAAAGGGGCATTACTATACTAGTATCAAGTCACTTATTAAGTGAAATAGACCAGATGGCTACATACGTTGGGATTATTTCAAAGGGACGACTCATTTTTCAAGATAAAATTGAAGTTTTACGGCAACATTCACAGAATTCAATTAAGTTTTTAGTTGATAAACCTAAGGAAGCGTGGAAAATCATTCTTACTAGCGGTATACAATCAGTGATGGAAAAGGATGAAATTGTAATATCTAATACTAACAATTCATCTATAGCTAAGATTGTAAAAGCTTTAGTAGCAAATGATATATCTGTATTCCGTATTGAAGAAGAAAAAAATTCACTTGAAGATATTTTCCTAAACATCGTGAAGGAGGAACAAAACGATGTACAGATCCCTCTTAGCATCTGAAGTTCTTAAATTAAAGCGTAAGTGGGTTTGGTTTTTAATAATGATAGCCCCAATAGGGGTTATTGTACTCCAAGCAATAAATTTCAGTTTAAGATACGATATCTTAATAGAAAAATATAAAAATAATTTGTGGGGAGGACTACTTTCAAATATTCAGTCTCTTTCCCTTCCAGCAATACTATTAGGGATTACAATTATTACTTCTATAATAGCCCATTTAGAACACAAATCTACTTCTTGGAAACACCTTTTACTACTACCAATAGAAAAAAGAAAAATATTTATAGCTAAATTTATATTAAGTTTTAGTTTATTATTTGTATCTTGTTCCATTCTCTTTATAGGTAGTATTTGTTTAGGTATAGGATTAGATTTTGGATATTCTATTCCATGGTCAGAAGTAATAAAGATTAGTTTTTTTCCATACTTTTCTGCTTTACCAATTTTAGCATTACAATTATGGTTATCCATTGTTTATAAAAATCAAGGAATCACGTTAATGGTGGGGGTATTGGGTACAGTATTAGCACTATTTTCAGACTCCTTGCCAGATTGGATTATATGGAAATTCCCCTTACTTGCTAGTCAATCAAATACAACTACACTGTTAGGGGCTACAGTTGGGATTTTACTAATTTTGATAGCGACATTTGATTTTGTAAGAAGGGATGTGGATAAATAATGCTAAATTTAAAACTATTTCGGGCTGAATTTCTTAAGATTAAAAAGACAAAAATTTGGCTACTACTATTTATTAGTCCCCTTTTAACAGGGATCTTATCTTATTTAAGAGTGCGTGGTCCAATAGCAGATTTAAATGACTGGAAAATGGTTTATACATTTTCTTCAATAGTACATGCTATGCTCTTCCTTCCTTTATTAACTGGAATTTTCACTGCTTTTATCTGCCGTCATGATCATTTACATGGTGGATGGAAGCAATTATTAATTCAGCCTATAAAACGTTATCAACTTTACTGTACTAAAGCTACATTTGTGATATTTTTTATAATTCTTACTCAACTTTTATTCCTTTTGGAAATAATTATAGTAGGTTCTATTTGTGGGATAACAGCTCCTTTTCCTACTACATATCTATTCAAAGGTTTAATAGGTGGAGTATTTGCAACATTGCCTTTAATAGCACTTCAAATGTGGCTTTCTGTAATATGGTCTAGTTTTGCTACCCCAATGGTAGTATGTGCTGCTCTAACAATCCCTGGTATTATAATTAATCAGTCAGAACGTTTTGGTCCAATTTATCCATGGAGTCAGCCTCTTTTAGCTATGGTACCTACAGATGTTGAAACCGATCTATTATTTATTTCTACAAAAAGTATATTAATTGTATTGATTAGTTTTATTGTATTGTTTGCTGGGGGGTTAATCAATTTTAATAAAAAAGCATATTAATATTACTTCTAATAATTATGAATCAAAATAAAAAGTAATATAGATTTATCAAAAGTAACAAAAGAGACAGTGTGAAATTCCACACTGTCTCTTTTGTTACTTTTGATAAAAAACATCTATAATATACCCACTAAAATTATAGCAAATTCATATACTTTTTAAATAGGGATTAACAGAAATGTACAAGATAAGATCCAAGTTTTATATAAACCTTTTTCTGCTTTAAATACTCTGTAAAACTTCTTTACACGTATCATCAACAACAACTGTCACATAGATATGTTTAAGCTTAATTTTCTTTGCAGCTTGATAGGCTGTATATCCAGATAATACTTAATATCGTTTCGAGTTCTCTGCTTGTTTAACAATAATCTTTTCTGAGAACTCTTTCTTATCCTTGTAGTATTGAATTTGTTTTTCAATTTCTTCTTCTCCAATACTTGCCTTCTGCGGGTTCTGTTGCAAAGATTTCTAAACTAAGATAACCTATAGAAAAAGTGTGAGCAGGAGAATGATATATGGGGTATTTTAAGGGAACACAGTTTAAAAAGGATATTATTTTGGTAGCCTTCGGCTACTATTGTCGTTTTTCTTTAAGCTATCGCGATGTATCTGAAATCTTGAAAGAGCGTGGTGTTTCAGTTCATCCAACAACCATCATGCGCTGGGTTCATGAATATGGAAATCTTATCCATCAAATTTGGAAGAAGAAAAATAAAAACGTTCCATTATCTTGGAAACTAGATGAAACCTATATAAAAGTCAAAGGAAAATGGTGTTATTTATAT
>NZ_JAJJBY010000059.1:0-12395 GCF_022625245.1 Bacillus sp. TL12
ACAACATCGCCATCAACTTAAGAAATTGATTGCTTCCCAAAACGAAAAAATGAGTCAAATTCTCATAAATAATTGTAAAAAGGTAAAATTCTCGTTATGGGGTTATTTCAAAATCTTAGGTTGATGGGCACGCGGCATTGCCAACATTTAGGAAAAAAACTACGCTAGTCAAAAAATACAAAAACCGTCCATCGGGATGGCCTTATTTTTGACATAATTATCGGCATAGGAAGTTAAAGTTTTTTATTTTTAGCTATGTTAAATAATAACGTTGAATTTTTGTAGATTTCTCGTTCAATTAAAGCACCTGATATTTAAAGGAGGTATTTATATATAATACTTATTTGGAATTGACGTGCTCAATATATTCAATTACCGTACCATCTGGTTGTTGTACAATCATGTTGTAACCTGTCGGAACTTTCGTTATATCTTGCTGTATCACAGCTCCATTATCCAACAGCCAAGTCTTATAAGTATGAATATCATCTACTAAGAAAGACAAAGTGATATTCCGTACGGCTTCCAATGCTTCATTTGTTCCGCTTATAAGTAGAATTTGTCCAACAACTGCAATGTCTAATTTCTTCTCTGCATAATGAAATCTTGCTCCTGCTTTGGTTTGAAGCAATTCTTCGTAATACGGAAGAGCTTTTTCCAGTTCGTTTACATAGATAGGTGTCAATATTTTATAGATTTGCATAATCTTTCTGCTCCTTTTTTCCTGATTGTACCATAAATAAGAAGTGAGAAGAATGCCCTTTCTCCTTTGATCAATTCTTTATTCCATTAACCGGCTCGTTAGCTACTATTGTCGTTTTTCTTTAAGTTATCGCGATGTATCTGAAATTCTCAAAGAACGTGGTATTTCTATTCCTCCAACAACTATCATGCGCTGGGTTCATGAATATGGAAATCTTATCTATTACATTTGGAAAAAGAAAAATAAGCATGTACAACGATTGTGGAAGTTGGATGAGACTTATATAAAAGTTAAAGGTGAATGGTGTTATCTCTATCGTACAATCGATAAAGAGGGGAATACATTAGAGTTTCAACTTCGTAAAAAACGAGATTATCAAGCGGCATATGCTTTTATGAAAAGACTTGTTCGATTTTTTGAAGAACCAACGGTTCTGACGACAGATAAGGCCTCTTCTTTAGTTTCTGCATTCAAAAAATTAAAGGAGATAGGTCTTTACAAAAATACCTTTCATTGTACAAGCAAGTACCTCAATACTATCATTGAGCAAGATTACCAACATGTGAAACGTCGATTCTCCTGTTCTTTAGGATTTCAAGGTCTTCGCCATGCCTCACGTACTATCATGTTCAATATCTGCATGTTTTAATTTATTTTTTATTTACATTATAGTACGTGAAATTATATAAAATTCTTCAAAATTCGACCACTGAATAATTTTATATCTCTTAATTTATTAAACTCTTTTTCATTTCTTCACAAATTAAGAAAAGCTTAAACCCTGGTGTACCAATGGATTTAAGCTTTTAATTTTATAGGAATACTCGTTGCAACAAGTTGCCATTAGGCTAGTGTATAAGCAACTTGTAGCTATTACTATGAATGCTACATTCCACAAAATTATTACATATTTTTTTAGTTTTTCTTTTTATTATTCTATGCCTTGCTGTAAAACATAATTCCATATTTATGAACAAAAGTTTAGATTTATGGAATATTGTACAAGCTATTAGTACGATATTATTGATCAGGAGGGATTTCCAATGTTTGGGCTGGGAAAAAAAAGAACTCCATTTGGTAACTATTTAGATCGTAGAGGAATCAAACAACAATGGTTAGTACAAAAGACTGGATTAAGCAAATCATTAATAAGTGATTTAGCAAACAAAAAAGATCGTGTTCCAACTTTTACATCAGCAACAAAAATAATTAAAACACTAAAAAAATTTGATAAAAACATTGATTACCATGATTTTTGGGACATAAATATCTAGGTTTTTTTAAAACATGTCTCCCATCACGAACGTTCTCATAAACACATTTTGTTTTATAGCATATTGCTCTAATTTAGATTGCCGATAGTCTGATAATGTAAAAAAAATAATTACTGGAACTATATCTTTCTGTCTTTTATAGATATCTGTTATATGGCCATATAACTGTATTTTATGCTCATTTTCTTTCATGTGTTGCATCCGATCTACTTCAACGAAATGAGGGACTTTATCCTCAAAATAAGTTGCATCGGGAATAATTCGATATCGCTGACCGCTGATTGAAAATTCTATTGTTTGTTCTGTTTTCCACTCAGGAAACCCTAGCCACATCCAGGCTTCATTTCTCATTACTATGTGCTGTAATTGACTACTTTTTTTCACTTCCCTTGTAACCCCCAATAAACTACGCCCTTTTTTATTGAGGTAATAAACATGCTCACGAGCTATTTTTGTAATGTGACAATACGGGTGCATATCCTTTAATACACGATTTGCATTTCGAATACTTCCCAAACAATGAATCGCTTGTAATTGTCTCCTAGTTGCAAAATCTAATTTACTCAAAGTAGATAAAATCTCGATTTGTCTCGCTTTCTGTTTGAATGTTTGATGCCTCATTTTGTTTCACCACCCTATATTTCTTTAGTAAATTCCACATATCGTTATCCTCCAAATAAGGTACTTGGATTTCTTCTGTACGATCGGTTTTAAATAATGCTCTTCCTGGAAGGGAAGGTAAATCCTCAAGCCCTGGTTCATCCAAAGCAACTTGAGAAGCAATTGCTGTTGGTAATCGAAATCCTAATTTAGCATCAGCATTTTGTTTAATCTGTCTTGGCAGCGTATCAGAAGTAGGATACTGGGTACAAAAGATAAGCCGGAATCCTAAACCTCCCCCAATCCTTGCAATTTCAGATAACATCTCCTGACACATAAATAATAAGTCACGTTGTTTTTTAGGTAAGCCTTGTGTCGGACAAAGGTTTGCTCCTTCATCAACAATAATAAAGTGCCGCTCTTTGATGGATGTATTTATGATATTCGTAAAATAAGATGTCTTCATCATTTCAATTCGTTTTACCATCATCTCACGCACTCTGACTAACATTTCTAATGCTTGTTTTGGGTTTTTGGCAACTTCTTCTACTTGGGACAGATCCTTATAAGGACTGAATTCAAGTCCTTCTTTCAAGTCGATAATAAAAAACTTTACATATTCAGGCTGTTGTAAAATTAAACTCGTCACTACATTTTTTAGAAATACTGTTTTCCCAAAACGAGTCATTCCACTTACACACATATGCGGTGTTTTCTCGAAATCATGATATACGTGTTTATCTAATGCTTTCCCCATCATAACTCTCCATGTGTACTCTTTTAACAGATCCTTAGACCAATTCCACATTTCAGGTATTCGTTGCTTAAATACTCGAATATGAAGCTCTCTTTGATGAAACGATATTTTAACAGGTTTATATAATCCTTCTTCTAATACTTCAGCTAACTTTTTGATAAGTTGACTAGGTACGCCGAGCGGTAACTTGTAAACATAATTCATACTTATATCATCTTCTATTTCTTTTATAAAAATAGGGTATTGTAATTCACCTTTATGTTGAACACATATCTTTGCAATTTCAAAAAACGTAGTAATTTTTTTCTTATCACTCATCTCTTTACCTCTATAAAAATATGCTACAGTTAAAAAGGTTGCTGGAATTAATAAAAGTGACAACATTTCCTCCATACCTCCTTAAGGTAGTTGAGCTTGTATGGAAGGGAAGAAATACATCTAATAGGTGCACTGTTATCTTATTTTTCAACTACCACATGTGATACTAGCGTAGAAACACATCTAGCATATCCATTAGAACGTACCAAACACTTCCGATAAGCAAGCATTTGAGACCTGCACGTAGCAACCAATCTGGAAGGTAAAATCCTTTCTTTTTCAAAAATTTAATCCCTAAAACTGAGATACCAGTAACACCATAAACAACCCCTAATTCTCCAATGATTGTCATATTAACTCCGTCCTTTCAGTTTAATAGACAGATTCCCTTGATTATCTTTGTATAACTGATAATCATCGAGTAATTCATTCCAACTTAATGGATACTCGTCATCATTTAGGTATTCCTCAATTTTACGACTTAAATAATAATAACCACGATACTGTGAATCTAGATATACAGTATGCCGTTGCATGTGCTCTTGTATAGCGCATATGTTTTCTTCACTTTTGGTACTTTTATACATTTGATTCAATGTTCGAGAGGAATAAAGATACGGTGTACTATACAGCATTTGATATTGATTCATATGTCTCGCCATCCATATAAAATTCTAGGTACACTAATACATATGAGTGCTATCCATATTATTGAATTTGTACAAAAAATAAAATATCTACTCACAAAGGACAGTTATGTATATACGAAGAATTTATGTTGCAAAAGCAAAAAAATATGGAAGAGGTGACATGATTTGTTAAAATCAAAAAAATTCATCATTCCGTTATTAATATTTACCTTATTAGCTATATTCGTTATTGAAAAAAGAAGAGTTATTTTTCAGGAGGAAAATCCTATACCGTTAGCCATAGCAATGTCAAAAATGATTTTGCTTAATAAGGAAATAATTGAGGTAGAACCAAACGAAGATCGGTATTCAGATGTTTCTCTTTATTTAGTAAAACGGGGGAAAATGGAGCCTTTCATAGAAATGCTGGAGAAAGATGGTTGGACATTCGTTGAGCAATTAAAATATCAAAATGCTTTAATTTTTGAAAAGGGGAATCAGACCCAAAGTATTTCTTATAGATACTATACAAGATATTATACGATACTCGACTCTTATTAAGATGAACAGTCTTCAAACTGAAAATACTATGCTATAGTATGAAAAGATAATTGTGAAATTAGGGTGGAGGCTATCACTCCTTCTTTCTATTTTGGAAAGAAAGGGGGTGAAAAGCCATGGAAGTACTTCTTGAATTTCTAAAAGAAATTATAAAGGGGATCGTTCGTGAAACGATTGCACACCTCTTTAAGAAAAACATTTTAGAACACAAGAAATCCACCCTATCATCTCGCCGTCGGAAGCGTAAAATAGGGGAGATGGCTATCTCTAATATGTCATCACCTGGTTTGAGAAGCCATAGTCTTTACTGGGGAGATGTAGGCATCGCTCTTCTTATTGCAGATCTGTCTAATCCAGAGTATGCTTGCATGCCTCTCTTCGAATTAGAGTGCCGTCCGCTAAAAGAGGATTCTTAAACAAATAGGTTTTCTTGAAGAGTTGGTATAACACAGAAATATCTGGCCATTTTGCATTTTTTGTGTTTCTCATGCCTTCCTCAGCCTGAGCAAGGGATAAAATCTCTTGCTTTTTCTCTCACAGCCATATTCCGTTCTTTCGACTCTTACGTCTTTTTAAAGTTCAGCGATAGCAGTAAATATAAATATGGTAACACAAGCTTCCAAACTGAGGTAGAAAAATCATCACTTCATCACAGAGAATGAAAATATACTGAGCTATCCATACTAATTCTTAATCCAGTATTTCTACATACCCTTTATTGCGGAATACGATTAGTGCTATATACATCCTCTGATAACCGTCCAATGGGTTTTACAAATTACATAACTAAAGAAGGTGAAAGTTTATGCAAATTCGTTGTGGAACATTTAACTTATACCAATTTGTTGAACCTCCTTTCAAATGGTATGAACCTCATAACATCTATTCAGATGCTGAATGGTTGATGAAGAAAGAATGGATTAAAGAACAAATATTAAAGATGGAATGCGATGTTATTGGTTTTCAAGAAGTGTTTAGCTCAGCTATTTTGAAAAGCTTGGTTGAGGAGTTAGGGTTTATTCATTTTGAAACAGTAGAAACCCCTGTTACAGATATAGATAATCCATTAATATTTATAAAACCTGTAGTTGCGATAGCTTCAAAATATCCAATAATATCAGTAAATCCTGTTAAAGTACCAGATTCCATTATGGAGGAAATACCTGTTAATGAGGATTTCAAATTCAGTCGTATTCCAATAAAGGCTACGATACATATTGATGGTACTGGTGATATTGTTTTTTATGTTTCGCATTTGAAATCCAAAAACCCAGCAGTTAGAGATTTACATTTTAATCCTGGTAATGCATTGGATAAAAAGATATTAGCAACTTTACGAGCAAGGTCGAGAGGACATGTAATATCATTACTACAACGGGGGGCAGAAGCAGCGGCCTTGTATCATGAGATATCTGAAACTTTACACACTCATAAAGAGGTTCCAGTTATCTTGCTTGGTGACTTAAACGATGATGAACACTCTATTCCCATAGAAGCATTAACTAATAGAGAAAGGCTTCTAAAAATAAAGAATGATCCAATTTTGGATGACGATCAACAGATTGTCTATAACCATAAACTTTATGATGCTTTTGACTTAGCTCCAAATCAAAGTGGACAAAAAAGATTGCCTACACATTATTATGGAAAATTAGGAAACGTACTAGACTATATTTTTGTATCTAATGCACTTAATGAGAAAAACAGACAACACGTTGGTCGAGTAAGCTCATATAAGGTACTTGACCGACATTTAAAATGTGATGATATTGAAAATAAAACACAATCTGATCATGCTCAAGTTGTTGCAACCATAAAATTTAAAGAAATTTAACCTTGAAATTAACAAAGGGGGATTTTTAAAGGAGAAATAAATTATGATAGCTACTATTTTGACAATAATAGTTATCTGAAGAGTGCACATGTTATTAACATGTCACTCTTTTTTATTAATTAGTAAAATCTTATATAAATATATATCTTATATATATTTAAAATACAAAGATAAAACTTATATAGGGAGAGTAAATATGATTTTATTTCTACTATAACAAGGGATTTGAGCATCCTATAGCGTAAAAAATCACAAACAGCAAAATCTAACAACGCAAAATTAACCATTAGTAAGGTATAAAACCTACAAATAATCATAAATGAAATCATATATTTCTACATAAAAAATGAAACAAATTGATACATTGTTAAATATATTTATTCAAGTGCTAAATTTTCAATTCATCCACTGTATGTCCACAATTTTAAAATATTTACTCACAAAACATTCACAATATAGGCTAACTAATCAACATAATTAGAATTTGTCACACTACTCACATAAATATTGATGATTTTTGATAGATGAAGTACCAAAATCCCTTTATTGCAATAATAATTACATAAAACTATTCACATTAGGCTCTAATTATCTACTTATCCATGAAATTTATTATTTTTCTTATGATTTTTTGTAGGTATTTGCATGAATTTTAGATAAAAATAACGTGTTTATTTAAATATAGGTGTGGAAAATTAGTTAATTGCAGTACAGTTTTGTATAAGAATGTATAAAAAAAGACTCTATTATGAGTAGAATCGAGTAAAGGTATCTATAAGGGGAAATCAGTGGAGGGCTTTTAAATAATGGAACCAACACGAATAGCCCTCTATTTATATTTTTTTCAAAAATAGAGAGCGAAGTATCGTTAATTTGTTTCGATTACCTCAAGAACCTGCTCAGCTGTTGTTACTTGAATACCAGCGCGTACTAATTGTTCAAAGGCACGCATAAACGTAATCAAATTGAAATCATCTGGTACTTCAATAATGCGAAGTGTTTCTTTAGGTAATCTATCTATTTTTTCAATGAACAATTCGCGAACATCACTCGGAATAAAGCGTTCTTTATGTCCTCTTGCTTTAAGGAGTTCACGTATTTCTATTTCTAAAGCCATATAAGCATTTAGATTTGTACCTTGTTCATAGGCGTACTTTCTAAACAATGTTTCTTCTTGATACTTTAAATAGTTGCGGTGATACGATTCCTCTGTAACAGGTACAGCAAATTTGGATTTTAGTAACTTATATGTTTTACGGAACAACTTTTTGATGTTCCGTAGAGAGTACATAGAGAAATGTAATCTAAAATCAAATACAGCTTGCTCTTTTTGCTCTTTTGGAACATGTTGTGTAATAAGAGGGTAAATACCTTCTTTTGCTGCTGTATCAAGAATTTGATATTGTGATGTTTGATTCAATAGTTTTTTCAGTGTATACACTAACTTATTTGGATATTCTTCATTACGATCTATCATGTCACGTAAGCTGCGAATGACACTTCGAATTTGTCGATGACACGTATACTTAAGTACATGAATAAATTTGTTCATGTCTTGTGCAAATTCACCGATATTCATTTCCTGTAGCACAGATTCAATAAAACGAGCTTTCCGTGCATATGTAACCTTTGGGGTAAATGGATCGCGATATTGTACTTCTCCAGCTTCTTTTGTACATAAGAAATCTGCATGTAAGGATAGATATAACGTCGTATATCTTTTTGTATTTTTAACCCCTTTTTGTAATTTACAAATTTTGAATAGGGGAGTCCCTGTACATGGTAATGCAGTTGTTAATTCTGTCATAACCGAACGGATTTGATGTGGGTATTTCTTATGTAAAAAGCGGTACATTCCGCCAAAATGAGTTTTATTTCCCTTTTCATCCTGTTTGTCTAAGGAACGTTTAAGAGTTACTTCGCTGTGTTGTTGCATAGCGATGTCCAAGAATAACTTCTTAGCTGCAACTGACAGCTCAAAGAAAGCCTTTGTAAATACCACGGGGCTAATATATACATAAGCGTTTGCCTTTTCAGTTTCTTCATTCATAAAATGAGTGAGCTTAATGGTATAGCGGCCATCTAATTCATTTTCAATTGTGATAATGTTATGTAAACTTAATTTCTTTAATGCAATATAGAATTGAGAATGCTGTATGTAAGCAAACTCTTCTTTATATTGCTTGTAGTCTTCCCACATCATATGTACTGTTACATTTGGAATGATTCCATTTGTGTAACATTTCTTGTGTAGATATAAAAAGACTTCTAGATCGGCGTTTGTAATACCGTACAATTTATGTTTTCGTCCCATTGTTTCAGAAATAGCAGATAGTGTACGACGTGAAAAAGATGGTTTCGCCTGAGCCACAAAGCCGTCTACATCAGCAATACGTTCTTCGTATGTCATATGATCTAGAATATCCTCAAGGTATGTATCTTTATAGCTGTAGTATTTCTCTTCGAAAGTTTCAACAAGTTTTTGCCAAGACTTCAGTGTTACTAATACTGCATTTGTAGATTTTCCATTTAGACCACGTTGATTACGAATAATAAATGATTGTCCCATCTTTTTCACCTCCTACACAGAAATCAAGAAATATATGCCAAAACACTATAAAATATACCAATTTTGATTATAGCAAATCGAAATTTGATGAAATATGCCCCTTTAAGAGAAAAAATGAAAAGATGAAATGCGCATTAAGCCCTTGTGTACCAAGGGATTTGAAGATTTACCAAAAATTTTTTATGGACATCATATCGCTACAGATTTTCATCTTTCTAGAAAATCGATAAATCATTAGAAATAACCTTATAAACATTGATACATCAATGTTTATAAGGTTATTTTATAAATACAAAAGGAACATCATATAGCTATAAGTTTTCATGTTTTTAGATATGAAATTATTCATAGGATGGCCTTCAAACGTTGATATTAAAGGGTTTTAACTCGAAATTCCAATTTTTCAAAGGGACATCATATAGCTATAGGATTTTCATTTTTTTATGAAAAAAGGGACATCATACCGCTACAGATTTTCATGTTATATAAATAGTCGAAAATACAAACAAAAGGCAGTTAATGTATGATATCAAAGGGTTTATAGAACATTTACATCATTCAAAAGGGACATCATATAGCTATAAATTTTCATGTGTTTAATTACGAAATAATTCATAGAATAGTCTTTAATCGTTGATATTAAAGGATTCAATATCGAAATTTCAAATTTTAAAAGGAACATCATATAACTAAGAACTTTTCGTCTTTTTATGAAAAAAGGGAGATCATGCCGCTACAGATTTTCATATTATATAAATAGTCGAAAACACGAACGACAGGTAGTGGGTGTATGATATAAAAGGATTAATAGAACATTTACATCATTTCAAAGAGACATCATATAGCTATAAATTTTCATGTTCATATTGTAATTACAAAAGAAATCCTATTATATCAAGCTTTAGTCCTCATTTTTTAAAAATTTTGTGCAGTTGAATGGGCAATAATATAGTTACAGATTTTCATGTTATGAAAAATAAGACTAATAGAAGAATAATCTATGAAAAAGTTAGGTTACTATGTAAGCCTTGGAATTAAGTCGTATTTGGATTTTACAAATTGAGTTGGTCTTGTATAATTATTAAAAGGGAGGACCATAGGTATGAATACTAGGGTCCTGTAAAGGTGTAACGTAGAAAATTCTAAATATAATATTCTGATTATCTTTCTTATTATTTAGAAAGGGACATCATATAGCTAAGTATTTTTACGTTTAGATAACATTCATTAAACTATGTTAGGAGCAAAATATATATGGAAGACGTTCTACAATTGTTTAGAGATGCATTAGCAATAACAGAACCACTTTATAAACAGAACGAGCAATTGTGGCATAAATGGAATTCTTACTATGTAGACGTTGAAGCAGATAATAGTAAAATTGTAACTTCAGAATACCTTTCTCCATCATTTTCAATGCTTGTACAGTGGGTGAAGCAGCAACAAGGAAAAGGTATTTCATCTTTAGGAATATTTAAAAATATAGATACTTACAAAGTAACAATACATGAGACAATTGATGTCTTTATAGCCCAAGAGTTTCGTAATGATGAAACAGCTAATACTATAACAAATACACCAGTGATTGAGCCTGATATGAATATAGCACCTGAAAATTATTTAGAAGTAAATAATTCCGCTGTTTATTATAAGCTAAGAGATGGGATAGCAAAGAATCAATTTGAGGAAGATGAAAATACAAAATTAAAATCATATCCCATTGAAACGAAAGATAGTAATGGAGTAGCACAGCTTTCATCTCATAAAGATGAAGATCTAAGGCTAACAAACATCGAAGAAGCTGCAAGATGGAATACATTAGTAGATGGTGTAATGAGTAATATGGATGATTTAACAGCGGACGTATTAGATACCATCACAATTCAATGGCTAAATGAAGCAAATTCACCTGATGAATTTATTGATTTTTCGTATGAACAAGTTTTAGAAATGTGCAGTATTTCAAAAGCAAAAGCAAATGGCTTTGAATATTATAGAGTGGAAGATAAGATTAAGGTAGCCAAACGTATAGCGGCTCTAGCAAGTATTTTTATATACTTAAATGATGAGAATGAAGTAGTTGTACTAAATGATCGTGCTGAAACCGGGAAACATTATGAAGTAAAGCGTGAAGTCATTAAAAGGTTATTTGTATTAGATTCTGTAGTGCTTTGGAGAGATAAAAATACAAATGAATACATGGGTATAGAATCTTGCCGAATTAAACCGGGAAGTTTCTTATCCAGTTATCTATATGGATCTAATAGCACTACGGCATTACTATCAAAAAAAGCCCTTGAATATAATAGTTATAGACACAAGTATCATAAAAGATTAATTCGTTATTTGACATGGCAGTGGAGAATTCGTCAAATGTTTTCTAACTTAAAAAGGCCCTATTCTATAGGGGGAGATAAAGGGTTATTAGCAGTAATGGGCATAAACCAAAAGCAAAAACCTAACCGTATTCGTGATCAATTAGAAAATGTTTTGATTGATTTAGAAAAAGAAGGTGTAATTTCCCATTGGAAATATGATAAAGGTTTAGATGAGGAACAATTGACGAAGAAGAATTGGTTTAAAAATTATTATTTACAGTTAGGAATAGTAATACTGCCACCTAAAGAATTAATTCATTCAATGGAAAATTTAGCAAAGAAGAAGTCTATTGATGTAATACATGAGGAAAGTCAACCAGTGAAAATTGAAGAAAAGCCCTCAGATATGAATGGAAATGAAGAGTTAATTCGGAATAGAATAGAATTTATGCATCTGAAAAAGAAGATAACTATGCGAGAGCTATCAGCGGAGATAGGCATATCACAGCCCACCCTTTCGAGATTCTATAATAAAAAAACAAAGCGTCTCTCTGGAACTGCGAGAGACAAATTAAGCCAATGGTATAAAAGACAAATGATCATCGATAAAATGTGAATTAAAGCTAAAAATTAGTATTAAAAAGAGTCCTAGAAATGGTGTTAGCCCTGTCAAGTAGACAGCTATAAAAAAGACTAAGCAGCCATCAAGATTCGATATTCTATCGGAGCTCGGTGGTTGAGTCGTTTTTGGAATCGTTTATAGTTATAGAAGTAGATATATTCCTCAATTGCTTGTACTACTTCTTCTTCTGTTTTAAAATGGTGTAAATAC
>NZ_JAJJBY010000060.1:0-11953 GCF_022625245.1 Bacillus sp. TL12
AGATAGTTCTCATTTTTAACTGCAGTATTTTCAGCTTGAAATTCTACTTTTTTCGCAGTATTCCCATTCATATAATAATTCCTCCTTTAATCGTGTTATGAGCCAAGGATAATCCACGTTCCTCCATCATTTCTACTACATCACGAAAACTTAAGTTGTACCGCAGATACCAACGTACTGTTAACAAAATAAGATCTGGCTGATAACGCTTCCACATTCATATTGAATAAATTCTCCTTCCGATCGTAACCCTTTTTTAGAGTAATCGTATCAGTATGTCCAATTTCAGAAGATTACTCGCGAAATATTTAGAATTTTCGCATCAGAACCAGGTTTGATATTTTCTCCAGAGGTAATAGATTATCTCTCGACGCCCTCATTATAACTTGTATATTTATGAGGTCAATATTTTTTTATTTTCAGAAAGATTGAATAAACGGAATTTTGAATAGGTAATAAATTACACTTGGCATGTAGCAATTGTGTCTATTGTTTGAAGCTGTATTAGTTAGTAAAAAAGCAAACATAACACAGAGTTCCTTTGATTAACATTTATTATATTGGGAACTCATTATAAGGGGCACTATATCATTCTGGGGAAATTGTACACTAAGGACTACAAACCCTTATCATTACAGTATTTTATAAAGATGAATACATGTTCAGAAAGATAAAAATCTAAGTTTAATTGAACATTGATTTATTTACACACTTTATGAACATGGTTATAGCTAGAAAACGTTGATATTATTGAGTTTTATCCTCTGTTCATACACATAAGATTTTCTGAACAAATATCTCTTAGCGCACAGCAAAAGGGGGGGATTGTGAAGAAAATGTGTCTAAACGTACAGCATTCCCAGAATGATATGGTGAGGCCTATAAAGATACTTATATTTTCCTTTGTTAAATCATCTTATTTTAGACGTGAAAGCTGTTGTAATAAATGATTAATATAAATGAAAAGGAATAAATTAAGGGAATATAAAGTCCTTTTTTAAATATTTATTATTAATCTTGAATTTATATAAATTTTTCAGAAAAAAGGAACTTTTTATCAGGGTGCTGACACCTCACCATCAAGCTAAAAAAAGCAAATACCACAAAACAAAAATTTACATATATGGGGGAAAATGTACATTTTTTTCTGTTTCTTTGTAGGTATCATTCCAACGAGCAAGAAAATGGTTAAATACAAAGCGGGTGCACCCAATGGTTTTAGCAATTAATATTTCTTGTTCCTTATTCGGATAGATACGAAACTTAAATGCCTGATTTACCAACATGGGTTGCACCTCACTTTGTAATAGAATAACTACAGTATGCAAGAAAAACATAGGCTTACGTCTACCGACATTCATCTCCCACCTAAAATTGGTGTTTTACACCTTCCCATTTTTGAGGAAGAAATCTTCTGTCGGAAAATGATAAAAAAACTGAGATATTATCACTTGAGAGCATTGATGGTAACTTTCGCAGCTTGAGCGATAAGTTCGTTATTATAGGTAGCATTTTTTGTATCGCGACTAGATAGAATTGCAATGATGATTGGCTCTCTATTCGGTGGCCAAACGATGGCAATGTCGTTTCGCGTTCCATAACTTCCGGCCCCAGTCTTATCACCCACCTCCCAGTCTTTTGGTACGCCAGCACGGATTAGTTGGTCTCCAGTAGTGTTTCCACGCATCCAATCTGTGAGGATTTTACGCTTTTCCGTTGGAAGTATATTGCCAACTGTGAAAGCCTTAAGATTAGTAGCAAGCGCTTTTGCTGTACTTGTATCACGGATGTCTCCTGGAGTAGCTTCGTTCAAATCTGGTTCAAAGCGATCAACCTTGGTAACCCTATCACCAATCTGTCTGAGCTTTTTTTCAAATCCTTTGGGACCGTCTAATTCTTTTAATAAAAGGTTCCCCGCTGTATTATCGCTGTAGCGAATCGCAGCATCTGCAATCTCCCAAAGAGTCATACCGGTATCCACGTGTTTCTCCGTAATTGGTGAATACGTAACTAGATCATCTTTTGTATAAGTGATCACCTTATCAAGATTGTCTATTGAGTTTTGCTGGAGCATGGCTCCTGCAGCCACAGCCTTGAAAGTTGATGTGTAGGCAAACCGTTCATCAGGTCGATAAGCGACTGTTCGATTTGTACCGGTATCAATAGCATAGACACCAATCCGAGCATCAAACTTTTTTTCAAGTTGAACGAACTCTCGACGAGTCGCATAATTTGTATGTTTTGTTTGCTCTATTTTTTCTTTTGCTTGCGCCTTCAAAGGTTCACCTGTAAATTGTTTTACACTTGCAAGACTTAAACTTAATATTCCAACACACATTCCTATTTTTATTACCATCGTACTTTTCAAAATAATCATTCCTTTCATCTTTTGTAATACAGAAAATGGATATCAAATTGGATACAATGTACCTAATTTGAGTACCAGTTTTTAAAAGTACACTTAATAGACAATTCGAGTAATGATTTTGTTCCATAATTTACAAAAAATAATTAACTTTAAAATAAAATAGAGCATGCCGCTTTATTGAGGTCGCATGCTCTATTACTTATTTCATTTGTGATGGTGTAATACAATCTAGCCATAGATGTGACTTTGATATAAAATCGTACCGTTTATAAAAAAGAGGTACTATCTTGAAAATAGTTTCATATTGTTCAATTGAATTCATAATTTCTTCATGGCGCTTTACATGAAGTATAACTTATCCAAAGTGAAAAACTAATTTTGTAATAAAATCTAATATAAATATATATCTTATATATTAAAAATATAAAGATAAAACTTATATAGGACTGATAAATATGGTTTTATCCTTACAGTAGCAAGGACTTTGAAAATAATATAGCGTAAAAAATCAGAAATAGTAGTATTTGACAACGGAAAAGTAAGCATAATATTGATATAAAAACTACAAATAATCATAAACAAAATAATATATTTCTACATAAAAAATGAAACAAATTAATGCATTGTTAAACATACTTATTCACTTGCTTAATTCTGTATTAATCCACTGAATTTCCACAATTTTATTTTATTTACCCACAAACCATTCACATTAGGTGCTAAGTCATTAACATAATCCAGATTTACCACATAACTCACAAAAATATTGATGATTTTTGATAGATAAGTTACTAGAATGCCTTTATATCAATAATCATAGTATTATGTTATTCACATTCGACTATATTCATCTACTTATACACAAAATTTAACTTTTTTCTTGCGATTATTTGTAGGTATTTGAATGCATTAAGGCTGCTCATAACGTGTTTATATGAAAGTATGTGTGGAAATTTAGTTAGTTATAGTACAGTTCTTGTATAGGAGTGCATAAAAAAAGACTCTATTATGAATAGAATCGAGGAAAGTTGGTTGTTATAAGGAATTAGTACAAGGCCTTCAAATAGCAGAATCAACACGAATAGCCCTCTACTTTTAATTTTTTCAAAAATAGAGAGCGGGGTATTGTTAATTGGTTTCGATTACTTCAAGAACTTGTTCAGCTGTTGTTACTTGAATATCAGCGCGTATTAACTTTTCAAAGGCACGCATAAATGTAACCAAATTGAAGTCATCTGGTACTTCAATAACGCGAAGCGTTTCTTTAGGTAATCTATCTATCTTTTCAATGAACAATTCGCGAACATCACTAGGAATAAAGCGCTCTTTATGTCCTCTTGCTTTTAGGAGTTCACGTATTTCTATTTCTAAAGCCATATAAGCATTTAGATTTGTACCTTGTTCATAGGCATACTTTCTAAACAACGTTTCTTCTTGATACTTTAGATAGTTGCGGTGATACGACTCCTCTGTAACAGGTACAGCAAATTTGTATTTTAGTAACTCAAATGTTTTACGGAACAACTTTTTGATGTTTCGAAGAGAGTACATAGAGAAATGCAATCCGAAATCAAATACAGCTTGTTCTTTTTGCTCATTTGGTACATGTTGTGTAATAAGAGGATAGATACCTTCCTTAGCTGCCGTATCAAGAATTTGATATTGTGACGTTTGGTTTAATAGTTTCTTCAGTGTATATACTAACTTACTTGGATATTCCTCATTACGATCTATCATGTCACGCAAGCTTTGAATTACACTGCGAATTTGTCGATGGCATGTATATTTGAGTACATGAATAAATTTATTCATGTCTTTTGTAAATTCACCAATATTCATATCTTGAAGCACAGATTCGATAAAACGAGCTTTACGAGCATAAGTAACCTTTGGTGTGAATGGATCACGATACTGTACTTCGCCTGATTCTTTTGTACATAAGAAATCCGTATGTAAGGAGAGATATAAAGTCGTATATCTTTTTTTATTATTAACCCCTTTTTGTAATTTGCAAATTTTGAATAGGGGAGTTCCTGTACATGGTAGTGCAGTTGTTAATTCTGTCATAACCGCACGGATTTGATGCGGGTATTTCTTATGTAAAAAGCGGTACATCCCACCAAAATGAGTTTTATTTCCTCTTTCATCCTGCTTGTCCAAGGAACGTTTTAGTGTAGTTTCTCTGTGCTGTTGCATCGCAATGTCTAAGAATAGTTTCTTAGCTGCAACTGACAGCTCAAAGAAAGCCTTTGTAAATACCACTGGGCTAATATAAACATAAGGGTTTGCTTTTTCAGTTTCTTCATTCATAAAATGAGTTAGCTTAATGGTATAGCGGCCATCTAATTCTTTTTCAATCGTGACAATGTTATGTAGACTTAGTTTTTTTAATGCAATATAGAATTGAGAATGCTGTATGTAAGCAAACTCTTCTTTATATTGCTTGTAATCTTCCCACATCATATGTACTGTTACATTTGGAATGACTCCATTTGTGTAACATTTCTTGTGTAGGTATAAGAAGACTTCTAGATCTGCGTTTGTAATACCATATAATTTATGTTTTCGTCCCATTGTTTCAGAAACAGCAGACAGGGTACGACGTGAAAAAGATGGTTTCGCTTGTTCTACAAAGCCATCTACATCTGCAACACGTTCTTCATATGTCATTTGATCCAGTAGATCTTCAAGGTATGTATCTTTATAGCTGTAGTATTTCTCTTCAAAAGCTTCAACAAGTTTTTGCCAAGACTTCAGTGTTACTAATACTGCATTTGTAGATTGTCCATTTAGACCACGTTGGTTATGAATAATAAATGATTTTCCCATCTTTTTCACCTCCTACCTGTAAACTCAGAAATATATGTCAGGATACTATAAAATATACCAATTTTGATTATAGCAAATCGAAAATTGCCGAAAGGTGCTCCTTTAAGGGGGATTTTAAGAAGATGAAACACGACATAAAACCAGCTGTGACAAGGGATACAGGATTTTCTTCATTTTTTTTTGTGTCAAGGATATGGCAAAAATCGTTTCATGTTTTGGATGTGTCAAATTATTAGTGAAACAGTAGAAAAACGTTGATATATAAGGGATAAATGAAGATTTTTCATATTTTTAGGTTAAGGATATGGCAAAAATGTTTCATGTTCATATATAAGTCATTTATTATAGAAAAATCCATTGAATGTAGTCGTATGAAGGGTTATAAGAGAATTGAAAAGGATATTAGGTCAAGGATATGGCAAAAACCGTTTCATGTTTTAAAATTTACAAGGTCAAGGATATGGCAAAAGTGTTTCATGTTTTATATGTAGCAGAAAAAAGAAAGAAACACTCATAATCCTTTATGTATCAAGGGTTTACGAGTGTTTCTTGTATTTGGTAAGGTCAAGGATATGGCAAAAATGTTTCAGGATGATTTAGGATCTGTTTTGTACACAGAAGGGGAAACGCTTGATATATATGAGTTTATGGGATGTTAAAAAATTTTTTAGAAATATATAATCAAAATAAGAAAAATTAACTAATGTTTCATCTTTTGAATTTTAGGTCAAGGATATGACAAAGATGTTTCATATAGATATGAATGAATCTAGCTCATTAGATACGTGCTATTCATGTAAAATAAAAGCTTATATAAGGGTATGGTAGAGAAAGTGGTAAGGGAAAAGTGTGTTTCATATTTATAAATAAGGTTAACAATATGCCCAAAAGTGTTTCAGTTATTAATTCATTAGATTAATTGATGGTATATTGGTTGGTAATGTATAATAAATGTTATTTCACTTGTACAAACAAGACAAAAGTGTTTCATTATTTTTTTGAACGTAACAGAATTGGAAAATAAGAATGATTTATATATAATTCGCTAAATATTGAGTTGTTTGAAAGGAATGTACGAAAGGAAGGAGTGACGACGTGGAGAAATTAGCACAATTGTTTACTGATGCTTTGTTAATCTCTGAACCTTTATATGGAAATAACAAAGCAATTTGGGAGAAATGGACTTCTTTTAGTGCAGACGTAGAAAAAGATAGTAGTAAGGTTGTAACATCACAATATGTTTCACCATCTTTTTCAGCATTAGTATCGTGGCTTAGTAAAAAGAATGAAAGTGGAATAACCTCACTACAAATTGCTATTAAGTTGAATCAGTATAAGAATGAGATCCATTCAGAAATTGAACATCTTTTAACAGAAGAGTTTAAAAATGATAATAAGCCAAAATTAAGTGATGAAACAGTAATTCAGGTAGAAGAAAACAAAGATGAAACAGATGATAAAGATTATTTTGAGGTCAATAATTCCGCGGTTTACTTTAAATTACGTGATGGGATCTCCAAGAATCATTTTGAAGAGGATTCAAATATGGGTGTTAAGTCTTATCCAATTGAAACGAAAGAAAGTAATGCGATAGCTCAGCTTTCTTCGCATCGAGATGAGGATTTGAAGCTTATTAAAGATGATGAAGCGTCCCGATGGAACACTTTAGTTAATGATGTAATGAGTAATATGGATGATCTTACAGCGGATGTATTGGATTCAATTACTATACAATGGTTAGCTCAAGCGCAGTCACCGGACGAGTTCATCGAATTTTCATATGAGCAAGTATTGGATATGTGTAATGTACCTAAAAAGAAAGTAAGTAAGGGAGAATATTATAGACCTGAAGATAAAATTAAGGTTGCAAAGAGGATTGCTGCTTTAGCGAGTATTTTTATATATTTAAATGATGATAATGAAGTTGTAGTTTTAAATGATGAAAATGAAAATGATGAGGAATATAAAGTAAAAAGGGAAGTAATTAAAAGGTTATTTGTTTTAGATTCAGTTGTATTATGGAGACATAATACAACAAATGAATATATGGGCATTGAATCTTGCAGAATTAAACCAGGAAGCTTCTTGGCAAGTTATTTATATGGTTCAAATAATACAACAGCCTTATTATCTAAAAAGGCACTTGAATATAATAGTTACCGACATAAATATCATAAACGTTTAATTCGCTATTTAACATGGCAATGGAGAATTAGGCAAATATATTCTACTTTAAAGCGCCCATACTCTATTGGAGGCGATAAAGGATTATTAGCTGTCATGGCAATTCCACTTACATGGAAACCAAGTCGTATTCGAGAACACTTAGAGAATGTTCTTACTGACTTAGAGAGAGAAAATGTGATTTCTAAGTGGGAGTATTCAAGTAATTTAGATGAGGAACGTTTAAATAAGAAAAATTGGTTCAAAGATTATTGGATTGATTTAAATATTACTATTTTTCCACCAGAAGAATTAATTAAGTCTATGTACAATTTACCAAAGAAAAAAACATTAGAAATAGAGAATAATAATGAAACAATAATAGAATATAGTGAAAAGACTAAAGACATTATTGATATGCCACAAATAACAGTTAGTAAAGAACCAGACATTTTTGATGAAGAAGCTGTACGAGAAAAAATACTAAATCGACATAATGTTGATAATATAAGTATACGAGAACTAGCAAAAGAAATTAAAATATCGGCACCTACGTTATCTAGATTTTGCAATAAACAAACCAAACGTTTATCAGCTAACGCAGTTGAAAAAATGTCAAAGTGGTATGAGAGACAAATGATATTAGAAAAGATGTAATCGTCAAATATACATTTATAGAAATGTAAGAGAAGCCTATTTTATATCTAAAATAAAATAGGCTTTTTACTTGTGTATGTGTTTTTTATGGATTAACCTATTTATCATTTACCGATAGAAGACTCCTTCCTCAAAAATGCAAAGGTGTGAAACACTAATTTTAGGTGGGAGATGAATGGCAGAAACGCTAAAGCTATGATCCGATTCAAGATATAGCAACATCCTTTTTATTTTTTGACATTTTACAGTTACTCATTTTTTATGTGTTGTGTAATTCAAAAGAGAAATTGTTATGAAGCTATGAATATGAAAGGATTCAGCAATAGGGGTAGTTACACAAAATATAAGATATGAATAAGTTGTTAATTTAAAATAAAGTTCGATCATTTATAATAAAGATTGATAATTTGCAAAAAAGTTTGATAAAAAATCCATTTTGTAGGGTATTTCTTTGTTCAACAATCGGGCCAGATTGTTTAGTAAGCATATTTTAATAAAACTGTATAAATATTGATACATGTACAGTTTCTCCTTAGGGGAAAATTCATAAATATTAAAAAATATACTACAATCAATTAATTTTCAGAAACATGTTAGAGTGTTATTCCCCTATTTTGCGGGATGTGCAAAAACACCCTATTTGAAAATTTGGCTTTATGTGTAGCTTTAGAATAAGGATTAATCAAATTAATACTAATAACCTTGATAAACAAGCAAAAAGAAAGAGCGTGTTTTGAAAAAAGATTGATCAAAACACGCTCTTAATATATTTTATTGAATCATCCTTTTATAAAAAAGTTTGATTATTTTTGTTATCCTTGCTCAATTAAAGCGCCCAATTGTTGAAGATCAATTAATTCATTTTTTTAAACTTCCCCCTATTAAATTTCAATAAGTATAGGAACAATCATTGGCTTTTTCTTAGTATGTGTATATACATATTGTCGTATTGATTTTTTTATTTGTTTTTTCATTACATTCCATTGGTTTCTATTTGCTTCTTGTAGCTCGTTAACAGTTTTTATAGTAAGTCGATTAACGTCTCTTCGGAGCTCCGAGAAATCTCTATCCACAAATCCACGAGAAATGGTATCGGGTTCAGAAATCAGTTTTCCTTCCGATTTGCTCATAGTTAAAACAATCATGAGCATCCCATCCTCTGAAAGTTGTTTGCGGTCTCGTAACACAATTTCCCCAATATTATCGACATCCCCCCCGTCTACGTAGGTATTCCCCACCGGTATTTTCCGGGTCTGACGGGCAATGGTATGTTCAATATCGACGACATCGCCATTATTGATGATAAAAGTGTTTCCTTGCTCTACTCCAACGGATTCACCTAACAAACGGTGATGGTGTAGCATTCTAAATTCACCGTGAATGGGAATAAAATATTTTGGTTTCATTAATGTAAGCATTAGTTTTAAATCCTCTTGATAACCATGGCCAGAAACATGCATTCCGGATGTACTTCCTGATCCATAAATCACTTTGGCTCCAAGTGCAAATAGGTTGTCTACGATACTTGTGATATTTCGTTCATTCCCGGGTATTGGACCTGCTGCAAAGATAACCGTATCTTCAGGTAAAATGTCGACACCGCGAAAGTTTCCAGTGGACAGGCGAGCAAGAGCAGCCAATGGTTCTCCTTGACTCCCTGTGCATAAAATGGCCACCCTTTCAGGAACCATTTCATTGATTTCATGTGGGTCAATTAACATTCCATCTGGAACTGTTAAATAACCACGTTCCATAGCAACCGCTATAACATTAACCATACTTCGTCCAAGCAACGCAAGTTTTCGGTTTGTTTTTTGCGCTGCATTCACGACTTGCTGAACGCGACTAATATTTGAAGCAAAGGTAGAAAGAATAACTTTGCGTTCGGCTTTCATGAAAGCTGCTTCCACATGTTCACCTACCATTTGTTCCGATGGGGTCAAACCAGGACGCTCTGCATTGGTACTCTCAGATAATAGAAGCAAGACCCCTTCTTTGCCGATTGCAGCCATTTTATGAATATCCGAATTCTCATTATTCGCAGGGGTTAAGTCGAACTTGAAGTCCCCCGTATGTACAATCTTACCCTCTGGTGTGTGAAAGACTATTCCCAAGCAATCAGGAATACTATGGGTCACTTTGAAAAAACTTACACTTATTTTTCCGATTGTCAAGTTTGAGTTTGAGTTGATTTCAATAAGTTCACTTTCTCCTAGAAGTTTATGTTCTTTTAATTTGATTTCAATTAATCCTAGTGTGAAGCGTGTGGCATAAACGGGTACATTCAATTTTTTTAAGAAGAACGGGATCCCCCCGATATGATCTTCATGTCCATGTGTGACAATTAAAGCCCTGACTTTATCTTTATTTTCTACTAAGTAAGCTATATCAGGGATAATCAAATCAATTCCTAAAAAACTTTCATCTGGAAACTTATTGCCACAGTCGATAATTACGATATCGTTTGAATATTTGATTGCATACATATTTTTCCCGATTTCATTCAAGCCGCCTAAGGCAAAGATAGATAATGCATTTTCTATTGTACTCAAATTTATATCCTCCCAATTTAAATATAATCCTAGTATGCCCTTTGGGTTTCCCTTTATCAGTGGGTTGAATGCTCGAGCTTCCTACAAAAAAGGGAACTCTAGACTGTTTTTTCCTAAAAATAATGACTACAACATTGATGTCTTAGTTTCCCACATCGTTATTGAAGTCTTTCCTCCCATGGAGACAGCTGCTATTGAAATCACTCATGGTTTTCAATTCTTAATAAAGACACAATTCTTTTAAGGTGGTAACACAATGAATACCTATTATGCAGCTATATTTACTTCTCAAAGAACAGAGCACAATTCAGAAAGATATGAAAGTATGTCAGACAACTTGGTAGAACTAGTAAAAACACAACCTGGATTTATTAGGATTGAGAGCGTAAGAGATACGAAGAGTATAGTATTACAATTTCTTATTGGGAATCCTTAGAAGCAATTCAAAAATGGAAAGCTAATACGACTCATCAAGTAGCACAACAAAATGGAAAAGAAACGTGGTACAGCCAATATAACGTGCAGATTTGTAAGGTGGTAAGAGATTATTCTTTTAAAAGGAATTGATTGAGTTAGTAAATTCGTCTAAAGGAGCTTGTAAGATTAATTTTCTAATTACATCCAGAAATCATTTTCATCTATATTTTTTCCTAACTTTTTAAGCCCTTTAACAATTTGAGTTATCGTTGAAAATTTCGGCATATATGTTTTATCGTTGCACACCTTGGAAATTGTGCCCCTACTTAACTTAGCTGTTTTCTCTAATTCCCCTTGTGTAATCCCTTGTTTATCTAACCATTTGCCAAATTTGCTACGTTTCTTACCTAATCCAAACACCTTTATCACCTCAAACATAGCTTGCCCTTTTCGTCATTTTTTTAAACGAGAGAAAAAAACTGACATAAAGACCAAACAGTACACAATACCTTTTACCATACCAAACAAATTACGAATCTCGTTGCTAATCTGATAGCCTTTTAAAACTTCATTTCACCTATTCCGAATAGAATTCCTCCACAGAACGGTACTTCAGACATTGCAAGTTTACTATTTTCAATGATTCATAGTTATTTTTATCTCCTCTAATCTACAGGGACTATTCTCTATAAGAATACTAAAAGGAGGTGGTGGTGCTCATGATATTTGAGTTAGTAAGTTCAGCTGCAGTTGGCGGTGTAATTCTTTTCTCGAAAATGCACCAAAAAGGAGCAACAAATGATGCTTCTAAAATCCAGCGTATTTGTGCTAGCTGCGGATTGAAAGTGAAAGAAGGGAAAGATATTCGAACTATACAACTGCTTCGTAAGACAAGAAGTGAGTGGGGCGTGGAATATGCGTACAGGATCCCTCTTGGTCTTAGCTTCTCCGACTTCGAACAAAAAAT
>NZ_JAJJBY010000061.1:0-11779 GCF_022625245.1 Bacillus sp. TL12
GCGGTACCCCTAATAGATCAGCGCTAGTATTTCATGTATTATGTCGAAACCCTATAGAAAAATGAATAGTCAACTAAAGATAGGCACTCGAAAGAGTGTCTTTTCTTTATAAAAAATCCCCACACAACGTGCAGGGACCAAGTGTAAAACAATACCTTAGATAAACACCATCAAAATAATACATTTATTATCCAATAGCAAAAGACCATCTATTTCCGTAGATGGTCTCTGCCTCTTCAGCTTTATACTAGCACTTACAATCCGTCGCTTTACTTGTGTACGACCATTTTCCCAATCACGCAAATATACAGTAGGACTATCTTTATATTTGAATAGAAAAGTTCCTTCGCGAAGAGATGGTCCTTTAGGATAATTTTGTAGGCCCACAGGAATTAAACCTTTCCAATCTCTAAAAATGCCATGATAAACAGCCGTACTAACAATTAAACGAATTCTTCCATGATCTACGAGATAAACTTCTTGTGGATTCTCAAATTCAGTAGACTGTTGTCCAGTTGAATATTGAAAAGGTACATAATTATAATAACTATCATAATAATACATTAACATTACCCCCTTTAAGTCAATACAAAATATGCCATGTAACCATCAACGGACTTAAAGGACAAAATAAAAAGGGCTGCCTAAAAATAAGCACCCTTTTTATTTATTAAAAAATTCCCACACAATGTGCAAGGACTAAAGAAGGCTGTTCAGTTGGATGAGTCAAGCTTTTTTTAGACAGCCTCTTGCTACATTAATCAAGAAGTTTCGTTTAGGCTTAGAATTTTTTTGGTAATTTCATTTCTTTCAGTACTTTTAAAAGTCATTAGTTTTGGAGCTGAAGGGAGGTTGAAATTTACATGAGAATGAGATAATTCAAAAAGAAAAGTACCAATTAATTGTTTATTTTGGTTTTCAATGACAATCCAAAAGACACGCTTTTCATGATCAGGCGTTCCCCATTTTGCTTTTTCAATAGAATTTCTAAAATTTAAGCAACCAGCAATAATAAAATCATCTTCTTTTGTTTTTTCAGCAGATTTAAAACCTGCTTTCTCAAGCTCTTTCCATGCTGGAGGAAGTAGTTTATCTAAGTACATACCATATGTGGCATCTTCGTACTCAGGAAACAATTTTTGGAATTTCTCAATGGTATCTGCAAGAACTTCTTCCCAATGGTCCTTTAAATAACCAGATCCTTTTTGTCCTAACTCTTCAATTGACATTTCGGGTTGAATGTTTAATTTTGACACTTAGATCCCTCCGCCATTTTTTATTACTTAATCCTTAATCTTATAACATTAAAGCAAATTATAAGGTTTTCGATTGCATATACTTATTTTAGAGGATATTAAATGATAAACTTTATAATGAGTTTAATGTTGGTGGGGATGAAAAAGAATGAAGAATAATATAAGACCTATTGATATTGCAAAAAGGTTAAATGTGAGTACTAGCACTTTAAGAAGTTACGAAACAAGGGGGATTATTCCAGCCACAGAAAGGTTGGATACAGGATATCGAATCTATACGGAGGAACATTTAGCATATTTTGAATGTATAGTAGCCATGTCACCGGGGTTTGGAATGGAGATAACAACAGCTGTACTAAAAAAACTGCAACAAAAAAATCTGAATTCTGCACTCTGGATAATCAACGAGATACAAGCAGCCAACTATCAAGAAAACGAGTTAGCTACTAGAATAATAAAAGACCTAAACGATATCATTGATTCCCAATCGATAGCAAATAACTTAATGACAATTGGAGAGGTAGCAAACAAAGCAAAAATCTCTACTTCTACTATACGATATTGGGAAAAGGAGGAGTATGTTAGTTCAAAGAGAGGTGAAAATAATTATCGCTACTTTAATTCATATCAGTTTATTAAAATTTTATTAATGAAGCTTACGCAAAACGCTGTGTATTCAAACGAAATTGTTCAATTAAAAAAATCTATTAGAAATTTGGAGGAATACAATATTGAAGGGGCAAAAAGCATTGTCGAGGAGTGCCAACAGCATTTAAATAAACGTAATCAAGAACAGTTACATGGGTTATATTTTTTGCATCGATTATGTGAGAAGTTAGGATTAAAATAACTAAGAATTAATATGGGATTTTTTACACGTCCGCCGAAAAAGGGGAATAAGGATTACTGCACATACCCATCGATTTAAGAATTTTATAAAGCCTCAAAACAAAAAAATTGGTTCTGGTGCAAAAACTCTAAAGCTCTTGCAAGTAATTGAAGTTAGATTTATACATAAATTGTTTGGAATTGCATCATAAACTGTCATTGAACAGTCCATGCAGGTTCTATGTCTCTATCAAATGGTTTTTGCAACAGAACCAATAAAAAAAGATTTTGATGTTGTTATTGAGAAGTTGTTTAAAAAACATCAATCATGTTATTTAACAATCGGGCCATTTAATTGAATAAAGAAGAAGCTTTTTAAAAGTTGATTTAAGGGGTGTTTAGTTGAAATTTATACGAATTAAAGATATAGCAAAATTTTTTAGCGATATTATTTTACATCCTTTGCAATAAGAGTGCATAATAATCTATTGTAAAGGATGCCTATTTCATTACTTACCTAAGGGAGAGTGTAACTTGTGCGCAAAACCTGTGTTCCGAGTGGAGTTGAACTAAAAGACACTGGCTTTGGATATACGTTGTCCTTAATAGCCGGTAAATATAAAATGATCATTATATATTGGCTGTCTGAAAATAAGGTTATGCGGCATAATGAGCTGAAGCGAAGTATCGGTACCATTTCATTTAAAACGCTAAGCATCATGTTAAAAGAGCTGGAGGCAGAGGACCTTATCATACGCAAGGAATTTCCCCAAATACCTCCAAAAGTTGAATATTCATTATCTGACCGTGGTCTTTCTCTCGTTCCTTTGTTAAATATGATGTGTGAGTGGGGAGAGAAGAATCGTTTTCCATCTCTGAAGGATGTACACAAGTAGGTATAGCTATTTTGTTTAAATCAAAAAGAAGTATCTCCCCAACAAAAAACTTCTTTTTTGTAGCTTTAATAAAGCTTCCTATTACAGGTTGTCAACAAAATTCAAATATTCCTGAGCACTTTTTTCCAATTCGCTTGTACCCGGCTCACTTTCTTCTTCTTCGTTTCCACCCGGCTCATTTTCTTTGCCGTAAAACGTAAAGAACGAACGATAATCTGCATTGCAATACAGGAATGTCGTTTCAAATGGAACTAATATTTGTTCAAGTGTATACTGATATCTTCCGCTTTCACTATAATCTTCTTTTTTGATTCCTGCAGATACACCTAAAGCAACTCTACGATTCTTTAATTTATCACCTCCATTTGAACCATAAGCCCATCCATAAGTTAAAACATCGTCAAACCATTTTTTAAGGAGAGGTGGACAATTAAACCAATATATAGGGAACTGCAAAACAAGATTACCATGTGATTCAACCAATTTTTGTTCTTTTTCCACGTTTATGTTTCCATCAGGGTAAACCTTAGACAATTCGTGAACAGTATACTTTTCCGGATATTTTTTCAGTTCTTCTACCCATCGCTTATTAATGACGGATGTTTCTATACTGGGATGTGTTACGATAACAAGAGTCTTCAAAGATTTTTCCTCCTTAAGTATTTTTTATATCTTTATAATAAAGAACATACTGCAAATATGTAAGTATGCACTTTTAGTACAGGTACTTACATAAAGGTGAGTGTTAAATCAGTCATAAAAATATTTTTTCTATAAGGGAGAACCAGCGAACCTATTACACGTAAAGTAGAATAGCTGCATTCTCGGGGTCACCGTAAGTTGTACGAAAAGATCGTTTATTTATAAATCAATGTAATGGAATACTATATAATTTTATTTTTTTATATTCTAAAGGTTTTGCTTTTTATCTTATTCTTCTAACGCTGTAATATAAGTTTTTACTGCATGAAGTAAGAACTCTTCCTGACCCAAGCCAGATTCTGAAGCCATTTGAATTACTTTTTGTTTGAATTTATGATCCGCATGAAAAGTTAACGGCTCTACATTGCTTTTAAAGTATATACCGTCAACATGTGGCAGTATTGAGCCTGTCTTCATATGAGAATGTAAGTATTTAATTTCCTCTTGAAATTGTAATGGCTCTACCTTTAAGACAAAAGGTTTAATTTCAACTTGAATTGTGTCCTGTATAACGTTTAGACGCATATTTGCTACACCAAGGTGTTTATAAAATAAGTTTATTAGATTATAAGTAATTGAATTAAATAGCTGAGGCTTTTTAAAAGTAAAAGATAGATATCCTCGTTTTGTAATCACTGCATGTTTGTCAAAATGTTCAACTTTGTAGTCATGATCTTTGTATTCGGATAAAGAAAAGATTTCTTCATTTTGCGTGATAACTTTTCCATTAGTCCCATTTATCTCTATCACACGAGCTTTTTCCCCTGTATCTTGATGCGTAAGTAATTGATATAAATAAAATTCAGTATCCTGAATCTTGGTGATAAAAGTTTTACGCTCTTTCGTAGTTGTTTTTTCATAATCGAGCTGAAAAATCTCTAAATCTTCTTCATCAATTATATATACTTGCTTTCCTCGCTTTTCTACCATTTTTGCTGGTAGCTTTCCTGATTTAATATAAGTAAATATGGTAGAAGGTGCTACATTTAAAAGTTCTGCTGCTTCTTTTGTACTTAATCCTTTGATTTCTTCTTTATTCATTAATCGTTCGATATCTTCTAAATAAAAGATTTTGCTACCGAATTGTTTCCAATTATCCTTATATACACATTCAATTAAACCATCTTTTTCTTTCTTTAAGATAGTCTGTACGGTAACTCCCATTAAATCTGCTGCTTCTTTTGTAGTTACTGTTGGCTTTGTAATAAACAATAAATCCTGTGTCATGAAAGTAATGCCTCCTTACTTAATTTCCATAATTCTTAAATTATAGATATATTATAACAGAGTCCGCTATATATATGAAAATAGTTCTTAATATATTAAAAGCATTGATTCATTTATGAAAATTAATGTAATTTTAAATGAATTTCTATATTTAAAGTAAAATAAATCTATTTTTAAATATAAAAATAAATTCTAAATTAATGAATTGATTCTAAAACAATACATAATTAATAATAATTTATAAAAAAATAAATGTATATTTAAATAGAGAAGAATGTAGTATTCTTACAGAAAGAACATGAAATTTACTTTGTACAATAGATGTAAGTACAATCAAATTCATAGTATACTTAATAAATAGATATAGACTTACAATTTACACAAGAAGAGGTGAAATAGTTTTATGGATTCTAGAAATAGAAAACAATTATTACCTGTTGTAAACAATAAAAAAGAATTTGTAGATACATATATAGAGCATATTAAAGATGTTAGCCCTTTTCTGAATAATAACCGTCATATGAATGATGTGGAACGAAAAATGGAGGCCGCAGAAAAAGATGGAAAGGGAAAATATGATTTTTTAAGTGATCTAGAAGTCATTTACCATTTTGTACATTTACAAAAAGACATGGATGAGAAGAAGAACCGAAAAAAAGATACGCAGAAGAGCTATGTATCTGAAATCCTATCATTTTGCCAATGCATGGTAGAGCATGCAGAAGAATTTGAAATTAACGGGGAAGAGGTACAAAAAAACGCTTCTTTATTAAAAACATTGAGACCTTGGCACATTCGAAAATATAATATCTGGTTAAAAGAAGTACAGAATGGTCGTAATGGTGGTACTTATGCGATTGCAACATTAGCAAAGAAAACGGTATTAATTCGTTCATTTTTAAAACATCTTCATGGGTTTGGTTATATTGAAAAACCACTACATGATGAACTGCAGCGTGCAAATGTAAACGAACAAGATCGACCAAATCGTGATTTATCCTATGAGGAAGTCATGAAGATATTAGGGTTTTATAAAGAGAAAGGGCATTTAGTAAACTATACAATCTTACTGGCGTTAGCTAGTACAGGTGCAAGGATTCAGGAATTGTGTAAAACAAGAATAAAAGATTTACACTATGACGGGAAGTATTGGTTAAAAGTGATTGGAAAAGGGGATAAGGTACGTGAACTTTTTGTTTCGGAACATTTGTATCAGTGTATTTGTGAAATGAGAAGAAGAAGAGGATTTAAAACAGAATTAGACCAAGGGGATGAAAGCCCATTATTTGTAAACCAAAGAGGTGATTTTTATAACTCAAAAACGTTATCTAACCAGGTAACAGATATGATAAAAAAAACAAATTTGGATTTCTTAAAATATCGTGAAAATCCAGTCACAGCACATACATTTCGACATGCCTTTGCAATTATGGCAGTAGAACAGGGGAATGCTGATTTGTATCATTTGATGCAGACCTTAGGACATGAAAATATTCAAACCACTAAGATATATTTAGAAAAACATATGAAGCGTAAAAATAATGTTGGGGTTATCTTTGCAGATATGCTTAATGGGAATTAGTATTGTTATGATATTCAAATTAACGTTTTAATCAAGGAGTTAATATGTAAAAATTACATATTAACTCCGAATATATTGACTTTTATCTAGGAATCCCATTCAACTTAAAAACTGCTAAATTGATTTTTTTAGCTCATCTATTTATTGAATTCATTAACTGGAAAAAGTATTCAGGTTTATGAGTCTTATTTAGGTTATACCATGAAAGTAATGTATCTGATGCGAATACATCTAATTTTTTCAGTACTTCCACCGCAAATTCCAGAGGGGCTACTCCTGATGCAGTAACTAAATTCTCACCAGATACCGCAGGTCTCATCTCATAAAATTTTTCTCCTTTATAATTAGGACAGACCATTTTAATATACTCTAAGTCATTGCTTGTATGCTTTCTAGAATCTAAGTATCCCATATTCGCAAGGCCCTCAGTTGCACCACAAATTGCAGCAACAATAGTGCCAAGCTTTAAAGCTTCGCCAATTTTTTTCAAGATAGGTTGATGAATATCTTCTCCCCAAGTATTCCCTCCAGGTAAGATTAAAAGATCTCTACTCCCAAGAGTACATTCATCTAGGGAAATATCTGGTTGTATGCTCAGTCCTCCCATTGTAGTAATAATTTCCTTATTAGCTCCTACTGTAACTACCTTTAACGGAGCTAAATCTTTTTTGAAATATCTTCCCGAGTTTAATTCAGCAATTAAATATCCATATTCCCAGTCTGACATTGTATTAAATACATAAAGATAAACATTTTTTGTTTGCATCTAATAACACTCCAATCACTATTGATATAGCCTATTATAGTATAACTTCCCTTACAGATAATGTCAGGGAAGTTATCATACTTGATGAAAATTTATAAATTCAGACAGAACTTCAATAAGTCTTTTCTTCGCAAGATAGGCTCATTATTTGGCGCAGCAGACATATATGTATCGAAAGGATCTATAATTTGAGTACTATCGGAAAGTTTTACACCGTCTGTAAGATATTCTCTGTTCGCGCTATTTTGATTGCTTCCTCGCGATTATTGACGCCGAGCTTCGAGTATAGATTCGAACAGTAATTGCGTATTGTTCCCTCTGATAAAAATAGCTTAGAAGCAATTGATTTGTAGCGAAGCCCGTTCGACAAATGCTCCAGAATTTCCATCTCGCGTTTCGTAAGTCCGTACGGGTAGCTTTCCTTACTTGAGCGAATCTTTTCTAGTTGCTCACGTTGACGCTTCATCTCTTCGAAGACTCGCGTAGCGACCGATTGATCGATCCAGGTCCCTCCGTTATAAATAAGTTTCAGAGCTTCCATCATCTCTCGTGGATGAATTGACTTCAGCAAGTAGCCTTTCGCTCCATGTTCCAATGCAGTTGCTGCTTGCAAGGAATCCTCAAACGTTGTCATGAGCACAATCTTAATATCAGGCCATCGCTGTTTCATCTCAAGTAAAGCCTCAAGTCCGTCCATTCCCGGCATACGAATATCCATTAATACGATATCAGGATGGAACTGCTCACAATGTTCTAATGCTTCGCGCCCATCCTTCGCCTTACCAGCGATGGTAAAATCAGCATGCTGATCCAAAACTTTCTCTAAACTGTCGGTAATAAGTGCCTGATCATCAACGATCAACAGGCGGATCGTGTCATGTACAAGTTCTGTCTGCAACGGAATATTACATATGACAAATGTTCCTTGCTCAGCTCCAGAATGAACCGACAATGTGCCGTGATATTGTTCAAGCCGTTCCTTCATCCCATTGAACCCAAATCCGAATTGAATTTCTTTCATTCCGACGCCGTTATCTTCAATCTGTAACCGAAGCTGTTTCCTATCGAAATGCAGTTGAACGGCTATCGCGCTCGCCTTGCCGTGCCGAACCGCGTTTGTTAGAGACTCTTGAAGGCAACGATATAGGCAAAAGTTTATTTTTTGCATGACTAGAGTCTCATTGCCAATCACACGGAATGTAACCGTTATACCCGTCGACCTCATAAATTCTTCGGTTAATTGTCTCAACGATTCACTTAACGAATAATTTAATGGATTATGAGAGAGCTGATGAAGATGCTTTCGGATATCATCCAGACTGTTTTGGGCAATACCGACAAGAGAATCAATTCTCTCAAACTGCGAATCTGGCACTGACGCTCGCAATGATTCGACACCGACGATAAGAGAGGTAAGAGTATGGCCAATTGTGTCATGCAGCTCATGTGACAGCCGGTTGCGTTCTTCTATCAGCGTAAGCTCCTCAATCCGCTTAATATGTTGCTCCAGCAACAGCTTCTGCTCTTGTATAATTTGGGCTTGCTTATGGTACTGAATTAATATATTAAATGCCATCCCAATGACAAAACCAAGGCTGCAGCTAAAGATAGACTCATATGGGAGATGATTAGCGATCCAGCTGTTCAATGCTGGGAATACGATTCCACAGAGGACACCTGTCCACACATAGTTTTTTTGAATGTTTGCTAAACCAATAATCATTACGAGTAAAACGAAAGACCAAAGCAATCCCGGCGCTACGTAGGCTAAATAAAGATAATATAGGCCTGATGCCGTGACATCGACTGCAAGATACCAGTCTTCTTTCTTATATCGGACGATTAATGGAACAAAGTAAACGACGATAGCAAGAGAAATTACAATCCAAAGTGACGCATTGATTAATGATGGATGTATAAAATCAGCACTTATAATAACGAACAGCCAAAACGTTCGTACGGATACAAATATCCAATCATACCAAAACCACTTTTTCATTACTGAGAACATAGATTATGCACACCTACTTGTATTTTTTTGAGATCAACTTTCTAATGATTTAGATTTATCATGCGGTATATCTTCCAATTCGTCAATAGATAGTGGAAGGACGGTCAGAGACTGGCTGTAAAGTATGTCATATAAGACAGGTGACAGTTTATCATACGGTTTTTGTGACAGATTTACGCACGCTGTCATGAAACATTTAGTCGCTTCGTCACTATGCTATTTAACAATTTCGAAGTTAAGGTGAGGGAGTGAAGCAACAGAAAATTTCAAAATAATAGGAGAGATGTGTTATGAAATCATTCATCATTAAAAAAGGAACTGCACTTGCCTTAACAGCGACTATACTGGCTGGGACACTAGTATTACCTACTAATAGAAATGTAAACGCAGTGTATAAACAGACGCCCACCCAACAGGCTGTTGATAAGGCTGCTAATACTGAAAATATTCCAGGTGTTATTGTTGCCGTGAAAAATGGAGATGTAAACTGGTCATATGCTTCTGGTGAGGCAAACATCGAGAGAAATCATAAGGTGGATGCTGATTCTGCTTTCAGGATTGGAAGTACAACGAAGACGTTTGTTGCTACAGTTGCATTACAGCTTGCTGGAGAGAAGAAGCTAAGTCTGGATGATACGGTAGAGAAATGGATCCCGGGGTTCGTAAAGGGGAAAGGCTATGATGGAAACAAAATTACAATTCGACAATTATTAAATCATACGAGTGGAATTCCAGACTTCTTGACTCCAGAGTTTAAGAATAAATTACTTGAAAATCCAAGCGCAAATTATACACCTGAACAGTTAATTGCTCGTGCTTTGGAGCTAGATCCAGTAACGGGGTGGGCATACTCGAATACAAATACGGTTATTGTAGGACTTATTATCCAGAAGGTTACTGGAGAAACATATGCCGAACAGGTTAAGAAACGAATTATTGAGCCACTCGGACTTAAAGAAACATTCCTTCCTGGAAGCTCGATGGATATTCCGAAAAAAAATGCTCGTGGCTACTTGAATACGGGAGATAAATTAGTAGATATTACTGTGCTTAACCCGTCATTTGCTAATGCTGGAGGTGAGATGATTTCGACAGGAGAAGACTTGACGACGTTTTTTCGTGCATTATTAGGTGGAAAGCTGTTGACGCCGGAGATGCAAAAGGAAATGATGACGAGTACAGCTGATTCCCCGTTAGGAAAGTATGGGCTTGGCATACATGCAACAAGATTGCCGGACGGTACCGAAGTATGGGGGCATGGTGGTGGAATTCCCGGATTTACTAACTTTGCAGGTGGAACGGAAGATGGTCAACATGTCATCTCGATAAACATCAATGTACTAGGAGCAGAAAAACATATCAAGAATATTTTAGTCTCAGAATTTGCAGGGAAAACCCAAAAGGAAGTTATGGATAAAGAAAAGAAAAGGAACCATCGAGAAGAAGTCAAATACGTAATCGATCAGGTAGTAACCAATAAAAAAATCCCAAGTGTCATAGCAGGCGGATTAAAGGATGGTAAGCGCTGGTCTTATGCTACAGGGACAGCGAGTTACGAGGTACCGCGCGCAGTAGAACCGAACTTTTCATTTCGTATCGGAAGCATCACGAAGACGTTCACAGCTTCCGCTATACTACAGTTGGCTGAGGAAAAGCAATTAAACCTTGATGATTCGGTTGAAAAATGGTTACCGGGGGTCGTACAAGGTAATGGGTATGACGGTAACAAAATTACAATTCGTCAGTTATTGAATCATACAAGCGGGATTGCATCCTATACAGATTTGGATATGCGAGATATTACCTTACCTCAAAATCCATACCGTTACTATACCGCTGATGAACTTATCAGCTTGGGGCTTGCCAAGCCTCCTGTATTTGCACCAGGGGAGGGCTGGGACTATTCAAACACCAATACTGTGCTAGCTGGGCAAATTATTCAAAAGGTAACAGGAGATACGTATGCAGAGCAAATCAGAAAACGCTTCATCGGTCCACTTGGGTTAAAGGAGACATTCGTAATGGAAGCAAATCCTCATATACCAGGTAAGCATGCTACAGGATATAATATGGATAGATCGGGTCATTTGTATGATTTGACAGAAATAAATCAATCATGGGCAAATGCAGCGGGAAATATGGTTTCATCTGTCAAAGATTTAACTACCTTCTTCAGTGCGCTGTTGAGCGGAAAGCTTCTAAATCAAGAGATGATGGACCAGATGCTCACAACAGTAGATTCACCTATTGGTAAAGTCGGACTAGGAATTTATGAAGAAAAGACACCGGATGGGCAATCATATTGGGGGCACGCCGGTGGTACTTTCGGGTTTGAATCGAGAGTTGGTGGCTCTCTAGGAGGGGAGCATATTTTAGTAACTTCCATCAACGCAGTAGGTCCGGAAGTCATAGCGAGTCGGGATAAAATATTTAATAAAGAGTTTGGCCGTTAAGTTTAAAGCCGACATCGCGTCCTTTATTCGAGGGTGAAGTGACCCCAAAAAGTTAGAC
>NZ_JAJJBY010000062.1:0-11435 GCF_022625245.1 Bacillus sp. TL12
CACTACTCCTAAAATCCCATTTTCATCTAATTAGGAGTAGTACCACATGCCCATCAACTTAAAAATTCAAAATTACCCTAAACGAAAAAAGCCCTAAATTAATAGGGCTTTTTTTATTTTATCGAAAGTAAACTTTTGCATATTAGTTTACATTCATTTTCCCTTAAAAATTGACTTCATGCCAAATCCTCTGATATCCTCAAAATAAACAACAAAAGTATACATTCAAAACACTATAAAATAAGAGGTCTAAAATCCATGAATAAAAAACCACATCTCATTGATGTCCAACCAATCCGTAGCAAAGAACAGATCGAAAATATGAAATGGGCTCTCAAACGTCATTGTTCTGAACGAGACTATATTCTATTTTTGATTGGTATTCATACAGGATTACGTGTAAGCGATCTACTTCAACTTGAAACACAAACCATAATAAAGCTAAAACGAAAAAAGAGAAAAGAATTCAAAATCAAAGAAGGAAAAACAAAGAAAGAACGCATGATTAACCTTACTTCTATTTTTGATGAAGTCTATTCGTATGCCCAATCACTAGAAAATACCTGGTTATTCCCTTCAAGAAAAGGAGATCAGCCCATTAGTAAGATCCAGGCTTATCGACAATTGCAAAAAGCCGGAGATTTTGCCGGTATAGAATCCGTTGGGACCCACACCATGCGCAAAACCTTCGGCTATTGGTTCTATAAACAAACAAAAGATGTAGCTATGTTGCAAGAAATACTAAACCATAGTACACCAAAAATTACACTGAAATATATAGGTATCAATAAAGAAGAAAAAGACCATATCTTAGACACCTTTTATATATAAGTTAATAATCATATAACAACAACTTTGTTTATTTATCTTCAAGATAATATCTTTCTAATAAATAAACAAAGTTTGTTGTTTTTCTTAATATATCAAGTTGAGGATGATTTCTTACTAAATCCAACAAGCTTGTACGATCATAATAACAATTTAAATTAGTAGGCTTTATGTTACTTTCATTTATCTTAACTAATTTTTCTTTAGCTTCTTTTGAAAATTGACCAGAAGTTATATAACATCCTTTAATTTTAGATTTATCCAAAGCATAATGATGATTTGGTAAAGCATATTGATCTTTAGCATGAGGAAAAGTCTTAGCAAAAAACCATCTTACAGTATTTTTTGTACTACTATCCCCTAAATTTATTATTGTTTTACTTTTAAATCCTTTTAACTCAAATACAATTATTTCATCCATCCTCTGAACCACAATGTCATACTCATAAGGTTTAAGATTAACAGAATGCATAATTCTATCTCCTTGATTAGAATATAAATTTGATACTATAACATACATCAATGATTCAAATAAATCACCTTTTAAATTTTGTAGATTATCTGTATGACCAGTATCTTTCATTACTGCTAATGTAGATTCTATATTTTCTACAACATCTTTACTTTTTTCTTCAAGAGGAAGGTATTGATTATCTAACAATTTCTTTACAGTATCCAATTTATTAATTATTTCTATAACCTTAATACCAAAAATATCTTGTATCGAAAAATTTAATATTTTTAAATTTTGTATCTCCTTTTTAACTTTTGGATCAATTTCATTATAGAAAATAATAGGTAATATCTTTCTAGCATCTCCATGAGTACTATGCCTTACTGACTGTATTCTACTATAAAAACCATATAAATCTTGTTGAGAATATTCCCTATGAATTAATACATCTAAAACAACTAAAGTCTGTTTATCTTTATTTCCAACATCAATTGAAAAACCAGTAGTATTTGTATAGGAATAAACATCCCACAAAAAATCATTATGTTTAGCACCAATAGAAGGATTATCAACCCTTCTATAAGCAATATCATTAGAATCAATAAAATTATGCTTTTTTAGCCATCTAATAATATCTGGAATTAACAAAACATCTAAAGACATTTTTTCAAAATGCAAATTCATTTGATTTTTAATATATGATTCATCAATCACATCATTAGAAATTAAATATTTAATATTTTTTTCTACATTATATTTAATAGATAAAATGCCATTGCTATCTAATTCGTTTATTTCTTTATTAAAAATCAACTAATTTATATCGTTCAATATTTTCAACAGGAACTCCCATTATTTTTTTGGCTTCATACATAGATATAATTTTTTCCTCTTCATTAAATAACCAAAGTAACCGATATAAAGACTGTTTATACTTTCTAGATATTTTTAATAAAATCTCTAAATTTAAATTTGTTTTCAAATCCATATAAACATATTGACCACTTTGAAAAGTAAATGGGCTACTAGTTTTAATTAATCCTTTATCTACAGACCTTTTTATAATTTGTCTAGCATTATGATTTGTAATACCATACTTTTCACACAAAAACTCAATCAACTCTGTAGCCATATAAATAGTATTTTTATTTGAAAATAAATCTTGTATAATTTTATCCCATTTTGAAGTTCTAGCCATTTGTCACACTGCCCTTATATAAATTATATTTTTTTAAAATATATATACCTAATTGTTTTTTTAAAGGAAATCCCATCATATCAATACTTTTCTAAACATAAACTTTCAAAATAACGTCACAATAAGCATTATTTGCAACCAATAAATAGAACAGTCATATCATTTGCAAGGGAATGCTTGTAGACTGATCTATACTGCATTCCCTTATTGTATGTATGCTATATTCTTATTCGCCTTTTTCTAACAGTAGAACCTCGAATTTTGGCGAAGACATTAGTTTTTGCTCTGTCCTGGGGTCCGTCCTCGCTTTTTATTCCACGGTTCCCTTGACCACAAGCCTCCGAACCCTCATCGTCAAAGAACTTTCGCGGCATAAACGCCAGGACTCGGATCATAAATCTTAAAATGGTTATTTTCCAAATAACCTCGCAAAAAAACCTTTGGATTCAGTAGATGCTGTTAATGCTTTTGTTTCTTGTACTTCACGAATTGTTTCAAGTAATTTCTGATCCCGTTTCTCTAACTTATTATCAATATAATCTTGTTGTTTTTGTAATTGTTCAATTAACAACTTATTAAATTCTTCTTGTTTCTCACTATGTTCTCTAAGTCTACTAACTTCATTTTTTAATGCTTTTAATTCTTCAGCTAAAATCTCTCCAACTTCTTTGCTAGGAACAGGTTTTATACTCTCTCCACCTGTAGCAAAGTAATGTTCAATTTGTTTTATTGAATAATTTTGTTCTCGATGCAATTGTTTAACTATCTTCATTTGCTCAAGAGCTTTCTCATTAAAAACATTATAGCCAGATTCATTTTTCTCTAAAGCAATATACATCCTTAACTCTTTCATCCAATTTCTTATAACATTTGGCGATTCATCTAAACACAATGCAACTTCTTTAACAGTCATCGCTATATAATCTGGTTTTTCTTCACCTAGATTTTTACTTTTATCCATCTTTTCACCCACCTTTAAAACCTAAATAAAAACCTAAGTTTTTTAAATATCAAAGGTTATTTTCAAAAAAACTAACCTTGATACCTAAGTTTGATACCTAAGTTTTTACTAATTCATTTTACTAAGGTTCATATCCTTCTGTCATATAAAAATAACAAATTTTTCACAAATCTAAGTTATACTCGATTTTTTTCTTAATAAATGATTATTTAATCCATATAGGGGTATCATCACTTTACGTTCATTTTTCACGATATTTCCCAAAATTAATTTCCGTACATGCTGTAAAATCATATCTTCCGAAATCTATGTTAATTTACTTTTCTTAGAAACTGACAAATACCCCCATACAATCAATTTACATACAATTGATAAGCGACTAGGATTACCTAATAATTCTAACGTTGTTATTTTTTCTGTATAGAAACTAAAGTCCATATAAAAATCTCTCACCAAAGCTCTAAACACCCAAAATATTTCAATAACTTCTTCAGAAATATAGTCACTTAATAAATTTCACGTACTATAGCCGATTAATAAAACCAAATTCAGAAATAGAACATAATCTAACAATCCTCCACCAAAATAAAAACCCCTAGATAGGAGGTTCATTGAATTAATATATATAGCATCCTCTAAACGGACAGTTATTTAATTTATATATCGTATTTCAGCTGAACCTTTAAAATGAGATGTGTTGTATAATAAAAGTAGGGATAGTTTGATATATAGTGTAAAAATAAAGAGTTGAAAGAGGGGATTAATGTGGCATTGATAGTTCCGAAATGCATCTACTGTAAGGTAGATATTAAAAAGGACGAACAAGCATTAGTGATCGTACCCTATCCTAAGAAAATAGGATTTACAGAAATTAAAGCCTATTTAAATTTAGAGGGAAAATTCATTTGCGAAAACTGTAAAAACAAGCTTAATATATAATCAGAGCTATTTTTAATGATTTCCTTATTGAAATTATTAATCTTTTTTATAAAAAGTTCAGGTATAAACAATAATCCCTCTATATTTTGTGCAATCTTTGTTCAAAATATAGAGGGATTATTGTTTGAAATTGATGAATGTGAAGAGAATATAAAAAGAGAACGCCTAGAGTGCCATTTATATGGACAACTCATCAGAATCCTCCTCTGTTCTTCTATAATGTTTCAAATACGACAGTTTCTGTTTGAAAAAAAAAACAAGAGCTAAATGAATACAAAGCCATTTATATGATTAAAGATTACTTTCCGTTACTGTTTCAAGCGATAGCCGTTGGCACAGAAGAAGTTTTAAAAATTCTACATCGTCTTTATCAGCTGCTCAAAAAGAACGGTCGTAAATGTCATCGGTATAAAAAGATGGCCGTCTTTGATATTCTAAAGATTGTGTATAAAACGACAGTGAAACATAGACAAGCTGCCTAGCCAAAAAATTGCGTTTTAATAGGCTTCTTTAGCATGTCTACTTGCTAGTTTTAAAACAAGAATTATTTCGGTATCTAGAAACTTACTTTGCTAGCTTGATGGGCATTGGCGGGACCCCTTATGTTCTTTTGTTATTCCCGACATGTTTATCTCTCTTCTTTACGAATTACCTTTTTCAAATCACCATTGACTCTATATAATGCTTTACTAATATTTGTGATTATTGAATAGAAATTCATTCAATAATCACAAATTCCTATAAATTACAATAATATAACTAGCAACAAGTATCAAGAAACAATCCTGAATTTATGTTTTTATTAACTTGGCTGTTTTTTTCTTTTCATCAGACATATAATACCTGCAATTAGATAAAAGATTCCACCAAATACGCCGATTCCTATGGTAATAATTGAAGTTAATATAGCGGTCGTGATAAAAAGTAACCCAGATGTCTTAGGTCCTTTATTTCCTTTTATGAGTTTAATACTCAAAACGCCTAATATGATAGCAGCTAAAAAGCTTAAAACAATTAACCATCCGATAATTGTCATAGAATCTATAACATTATTTAATTGGTCAGCTGTCAATTCGGAGGGGTCTTTTTCTAAAAGACTTTTCATAAAACCCTCATTATTTGCTAACCAGATTATAAATCCTCCTATCATTAGGAAAAACGCATATATTATGATGCCGATAATCCCTAATGTTATTTCACCTGTATGTTTCATTAAATAATCCTCCTAAAAATCAAAAATAAAATCTTTTTACATATTATTAAACAACTTCCAAAACCTACATTTAGTACCGTATAATTAAAATTATGGTAAATTATAGTTTGAAATAAATTTCACATTTATATTACAATTATATTACAATTATTGAAATTATCAAACATTTAAGTTATATTACAAATGTCAACCCAGAAAAATACATAATTTGAATAAATTGAAAAAACTAAATGAAAGGAGAGAATGTGAATGTCTGTTTTAAATTATCAAAGTATCCAGATTGATAGGATCCTAAAAGTTGCGTTAGCAGCAAGCACTATTGCTTTACTAGCTTATTTTTTCAGTACAACTAACAGCGCTTACATCATTGATATTTGTCAGAAAAATGGTGTGCCTATTACAAAAGGTTTAGCTGAGGCTTTAAGTACAATAAGTACAGTCTATGGGGTTCAATCTGCCTTCTTAGCTTATATGGGAGTAGCTATTGGATGGCCAGTAGCTGCACTTATTGCTGGTGTCGGGGCAGTCGGTCTTTAAGAATTAAAGTCTAGAAAGTTTTAATTCAGATCCTCTCTGTTCCTCAGATTGTTTGGGCTGCGGACATGATCCAATAATTTATTAACCGAATATTAAGAAAATATAGGTTGATGTTCAGGTCATCATGCCCGTAGTCCCATTCATATAAAATCTCCTCTCCTAACTTTCTCCAACAAATCTAACTAGCTAGGAGACTACTATGTGATTATTCTTTTATAAATATATAAAACGGGTGAGCGAAAGTGATAAAGACAATTACAAAACAAAAAATTGACCTATCTAGTTATTGGATATTTATAATTTTTATAAGCTATATATTAATTACTAATATTATGTTATTTCTATCTCAGGAAAATATTGGGGATATAATAAAACTTGAAGGATTTGAAGATAATTTAAAAAACATAGATAATTTACGTTTTTTTTTATTGATTGTAATGGGGATTATGGCTCCTACTATGAATATCTTTTTTAAAGTTATTTTTTTAAACTTTATCATTTATCTTTTTAATCTAGCAAAAGTAATTTCAAAACGAAAGGTTATTTTGATTGCTGTACTTTCTTATATTCCCTCTTTGATAGGTTCAATAATAAATATGTTTGCAACCATTTTTTTGGGGGTTCGTGAATTAGGGTATACAACATTAGTGTCTTATATACATACCGATAGTCAGATATTAAGTGTTATTTATAGTAAAATTAATCCTTTTGAAATATTTGGTGTGCTAATAATGGGATATTTATTAATCCTTTTTATAAACGGAAATTACAAAGACATCTTACGAGTTGTTTCAGCTTGGTATATTATTGATATCACAATATCAGTAATAGCGAAAGTATGGTGATTTAATGTCAAGTTTACTTGTCGATTATAAAAAAGAAACAAAAATAACCTTAATAATTTTCTTTTCTGTATACACCATTACTTCTTGTGTTTCGTTGATTTTCCTAGATTATAAAGTATCTCCAATGAAAGACTTTAATGAAGATTATATTTCATTCCAAACCTTTATTTACATTTTACGGAACAACTTATTTGTTTTCTTATTGTTGTTATTAGGAACAATTACTTTTGGAATATTAACTTTGACCAATATAATTTCAAATGCTATTATGCTCGGTGTTGCTACAAAGGGAATTTTAGAATTGGGACCTATATCTTTTCCCATTTTAATTCACGGAATCCCTGAATTTCTATCTTTTTTTTTAGCAGCAAATTTTGGGTTAAAACCAATAAACTATCATTTCTCAAATTATAAAAAATCCATCAAAATTTGTTTTATTGGATTTATTTTAGTTATTTCAGCAGCATTGATTGAAGCATATATATCTCCAATGGTCATATTATTGCTGAAGTGAAAATTATAACTATATGAAATGATAGATTTGTAGGTGTATACTGTGGATCTTCTAAAATTCTGTTCCTTAATTTTCTTCAAAATAAAATGTCAGATACAAAATTATATCAAGGAGTGAAAACTATGAATACATTATTAAAAATTTCAAATCTCAAAAAAGATTACCCTGATTTCTCCTTGAATAATATAAATTTAGATTTATTAGAAGGAGATATAATGGGGTTGGTTGGGGAAAATGGAGCTGGGAAAACAACATTATTTAAATTAATACTAAATCTAACAAGCTATGAAGCAGGTGATATAAAGATATTCGGAAAAGACTATCAGAATAATGAAAAATATATAAAAAATAAAATAGGGGTGGTATTCGATAATAATCATTTCCATGATTTATTGAATCCTGATGAAGTTGGAAAAATTTTCTCATACATATATGATGATTGGGATAAAAATAATTACTTTATGTATTTAGATAAATTTAAATTACCATTAAAAACAAAAATAAAGGATTTTTCCAAAGGTATGAAAGTTAAACTTAGTTTTGCCGTAGCATTATCTAATAATCCTAAACTATTATTGTTAGATGAATCAACTAGTGGCTTAGACCCAATTATGAGAGTGGACATATTAGATGTTTTAAAGGAATATGTAGAGAAAACACATAGTGGTGTTTTAATTTCAACACATATTTTATCTGATGTTGAACGTATTTCTAATAAATTATCTTTTTTACATAAAGGTAACCTGTTATTTTCTGAATATACATCTGAAATTACTAAAGATAGATCTATTGAGAGTGTGATGAGGGAGCATATTAAAGGGGCTGATTTTAGGTGAAGGGTTTAATACTTAAAGATATTATAGTATTAAAAAATAAATTAAAGCTGTTTCCATTTATATTATTAGGGATACTAGCATTTATAGTTATTTATTTTTTAAATGCAACAGGAGTACTTGTCATAAATATTCTCTTACCTATATTTCTTTGTTCAATGCCTATCCCTTTATTCCTGGAAGATGATAAAGCGAACTGGGACACATATATATTATCTACACCTTTATCAAAAATGAAAATTATTTTGAGCAGGTATATGACTAGCTTTATCATTATTTTCATAACTCTTTTATTGTTAATTTTATTTAATCTTTTGTATTCCTATTTTTTTGCTGCATTTTCTTTAAGTATTCACATGATAACGATATACTCTACATTTTTTATTAGTACAATATACTTATCCCTGCTTCTCCCATCAGTTTACTATAATGGTGCTCAAGGAGGGTCTATAGCTATTCTCGCTTTTATACTAATTTGTTCAGGGTTAAACTATTTAAATGGTGTTATAAAGGTCAATGCATTTTTAACCGTTAATCCCATTTATCTAATAAGTATTTCGATAGCTATTATGACGATATCGATATTAATATCTTTATATACATCTCATAAAATATATTCCAAAAAAACCTAATAGTTACTCGGAAACTTTGCGCTATATATTAGTTAATAATTAAGGATTCATCCTAATTACAGTTATGGTAAAATTTTTTACATATAGAGGTCACAATACATGCCCATCAACTTAAGAACTTTATAAAGCCCCAAAACAAAAGAATTGTACCTTTTCATCTGGGATGTCAAATTTCTCGTTTTAGAGTATTTGCTTTTCTTAGCTTGCTGGTGATGGGGTATCACCAGCATTCCGGAAAAAACCACGCTAAGAGTATCCAAGATTTTATACAGTTTTTTGGCTAAACCAATAATAAACAAGAGCCCTGAACCCACACCAGGACAGGAATATATATAAAGATGAATAGCATTATAGAAAAAGAAAAATCCCTACTTTCAAAGAGAATTCGCCTTTTTCTTGCTACCGATAACGAATTTTACGTCAACTAGCACCTCTTTCTGGGGCTAGTTTTTTTGTTTTCACCTTGTCTTTTTATCTATTGCAAATCGAGTGAAGCGACAACCGTTTTCGGACGAAAAAATGAAATTTTGAGACAGAAAAAACGGTAAAGGTTGTAGGAATCTCCTACCAAGTCAAAAACACCGTTTTTGGGGAGACCATGGTAATCCCGTAGCTTGCCCCCTAACAGAGCGAGCAAAACAAAGAGGGATTTTCCCTCTTTGTTTTTGTCTTTTGGTCTTCCTTTGCTTTTTGTTTGGAATGCTGGCTCGTCGTGTGGGGACGAGACCCCACGGTTTGAAACGTATCATCATAACGAATAAGAACAAATCTAGGACGACTGATCTTGGCGGTTCGGCTCGTATACTTGCTAGTCCAAGTCGAAAACCATTGCATTGCTTTTTGTCCTTCGGCTTGGCGAGAAAAGCAAACGAGCCGAAAAAAGTTTTGCAAGGACATAATAAAAAAAGTAAAGGCGTTAGCCTTTAGGTGAGGATAAACGAACCGACTTTTTTTATTATGAAGGTGGAGATTTTTGAGCGTTGTTTGCTCAAAAATACTACCTGTTCCTTGCGGAACTTTTAGCCCTTTAATAATAGTGATAATAGAGAACATCACAAAAAAACGTGTTAAAGCGTTGATATGACCGGGTTTATCACGGTTTTTAGGGTGTGAGGAAATCCTCACACTTTTAGGGTAAAATGAGAGGATTTCCTCACACCTAAATATTACCAATAGAATGTTTGTTCCTATAAAAAAAGATCATATCAGTATGATATGATCTAAAAAAATCTAACAGGCAAATTCACTTTTTTACCGTCTTTATCCTTAAGGTTTTTTAAAGAATGTTTAAAGAGTCTCATAGTCAATTTGTCTAGTTTTACTTCATTTTTTCTAGGAGCACAAATCATAATATAAGGATTAACAATCCATACCCTAGGGCTTACTGTTCTTCCATTCTCTTCAATTTGTCCTGCACCTTCAGGATTTAATAAAATTTCTTTTTCTCTTAAAGAATTCATAATTTCAGACGTTTGTCTTCTTGACTTACCAATCATCTCAGCAATATCTGAAACTGTAGCAGCTCTAGGAAGATCAAAATCATCTTCATTGTATTTTTTCTTTTTCTTAAACTTATCTTCTCTACAAATGATTACATTACTCCTAAACTCTAAATAAGCTTGAACACAAAATAAATAACTTTGCTCGGCTTGAGTTAAATAGCCTATCTGGTTTAATAAATCTAGATTTCTATGCATCACTTGATTAAACGGCTCCCCTGCAAAAGGATCTTTATTTTTAGCAATATAATGCTCTTCTCCAGTAAGTTCTTTTAACTGTTGTAAAAGTGACTTTTTAAGTTCTTCAGCTTGATCTCTTTGTTTTACATCTTTCTCAAAATTTCTTTTTCTTGCATTACTATTAGCTTGCTTTAAAGCTTGTCCTAAAGTTTGTTCATTTTCTTCTTTCATTATGTCAATTCCTCCTCTTATTGAGGGAATCAACAAAAATACCTATTTTTTGCTATTTGATTATAAATCAAATTATGATAATCTATAATCAGATAAGTGAATGCTAGGTATTTTCGTAGAATACCCTATGAAAAGAGTCATGTTCCAGCATGGCTCTTTTTTTCATTCTATCACGTTTTCAATAACCTTAAAGATGAAAACAAAGTTTCCCTAATTTTTTTATCGTTCCATGTCAAACCCTTTATATTTATTAATTTCCTTCTTATGCTCATGCTCAAAATAATTATTTACCCCTTTATTATCTAAATCTTTTTTTATAATCGCTCTAAACGCCTTAAATTGCTCTTTTAAGACTTTTTTCGTCTGTTGATATAAAACTCTTATATTTGCCTGTAAAACCTTTATATGAGCTTTTAATGAGCTAATTTCCCTATTTAATACACCAACTTCTTTTTGCAACTGACTTTTTTCTTGTTTCAATGTTCGATTTTCTTCCATCCACCCCTCTACATGCACTTTTAAACTTTCATTCTCTTTCACAAAATCTGTTTTTCTCAAACGCTCATAATCT
>NZ_JAJJBY010000063.1:0-11376 GCF_022625245.1 Bacillus sp. TL12
ATCTATCAAATGATTTTTGCACCAGAACCATTTTTATAATACATACGAAAACCAGATATAATACCTTCTTGGTAATATATCTGGTTTAAAGGATAGGATATATTGGATTGTTATAGGTTCTTTATTAACAAATTTAATACTTTCTAATTGTTATCAAATCATGCTGTTAGTTACGGATTAGGTAATCAAATGCACCTAGAGATGCGTTTGCGCCTGATCCCATTGAAATAATGATTTGTTTGTATGGTGTATTTGTGCAGTCACCCGCAGCAAATACACCAGGTACGTTTGTAGCGCCATGCTTGTCTGTAACAATTTCACCACGAACACGTTCAACTGTTTCACCTAACCAGTCTGTGTTTGGTACAAGACCGATTTGAACGAATACACCTTGTAATTCGATATGGTGAACTTCTTCAGTTTCACGATCGATGTAAGAAATACCTTCTACTTTGTCACTACCAGTAATTTCTTTCGTTTGAACGTTCTTTAATACAGTTACGTTTGGTAAGCTGTACAGACGATCTTGTAATACAGCATCAGCTTTTAGTTCTGGCATGAACTCAAGAATAGTTACGTGTTTTACGATACCTGCTAAATCAATTGCTGCTTCAACGCCAGAGTTACCACCACCGATAACTGCCACATCTTTTCCAGTGAATAATGGGCCGTCACAGTGTGGGCAGTATGCTACACCTTTGTTTTTAAACTCAGCTTCACCAGGTACACCAACATTACGCCAACGTGCACCGGTAGCAACGATTACGCTCTTACTCTTTAGAACTGCACCGTTTTCAAGTTCTACTTCGATTAAGCCTTTCTTTTCTAGACGCTTCGCACGTTGTAAATTCATTACGTCGATGTCGTAACCTTTTACGTGCTCTTCAAGGCTTGCTACTAGCTTAGGACCTTCGGTACGTTTTACACTGATGAAGTTCTCAATGCCCATAGTATCCATTACTTGACCACCGAAGCGCTCAGCAACGATACCAGTGCGGATACCTTTACGTGCTGCATAGATTGCTGCACTTGCACCAGCAGGGCCACCACCAACAACAAGAACATCGTATGGATCTTTATCAGCAAATCCCGAAGAATCTGGGCCAACTCCTAGTTTTGTAAGAATTTCTTCAATCACCATACGTCCGCTTCCAAATGTTTGACCATTTAAGAATACTGTTGGTACTGCCATGATGTCTTTATTTTCAACTTCTTCCTTAAATGCAGCGCCGTCAATCATAGTATGTTTAATATGGGGGTTCAAAACGCTCATTAAGTTCAGTGCTTGTACAACATTGGGACAGTTGTGGCAGCTTAAGCTAATGTAAGATTCAAAGCGGTATTCACCTTGAATATTTTTAATTTGGTTAATGACTTTTTGCTCAACTTTTGGAGTGCGGCCACTAACTTGTAGTAAAGCTAGAACTAGAGAATTAAATTCGTGTCCTAGAGGGATACCTGCAAAAACTACTCCTGTATCTTCACCGACACGATTTATACTAAAACTTGGTGTTCTTTCTAATTCTATTTTTTCTACCTTAATCTTTGATGACATTGCTGCTAATTCATCTACAAGAGCTAGCATATCTTTAGATGTGTCATCAGATGCTGCACTAACTTTTAATAATACATCACTTTCCATCAGTTGAAGATATTGGGCTAATTGTCCTTTGATATCCGCATCTAGTAACATTGTGTCTTACTCCTTAAATTGTATTTCTTTTTGTTTATTTATTAGATTTTACCTACAAGGTCAAGGCTTGGTTTGAGTGTTGCAGAGCCTTCTTTCCATTTAGCTGGGCAAGCTTCGCCTGGATTATTACGGACGTATTGTGCAGCTTTTACTTTGTTTACAAGGATACTTGCATCACGACCGATATCGTCAGAGCTAATTTCAACAGATTGAATAATACCATCTGGATCAATAATAAATGTGCCACGTGCAGCAAGGCCTTCTTCTTCAATCAATACATTGAAATTACTAGAAATTTTTCGAGTCGGATCACCAATCATAATATATTTAATTTTATTAATAGTTTCTGAGTTATCATGCCATGCTTTATGAGTAAAGTGAGTATCAGTTGAAACAGAGTATACCTCAACTCCAAGTTCTTTTAAAGTTGCATATTGATTTTGTAAATCTTCAAGTTCAGTAGGGCATACGAATGTGAAGTCAGCAGGATAGAAGCAAACTACACTCCATTTATCTTTGAAGTTTTTTTCTGTAACATCAATAAATTCACCATTCTGGTAAGCTGTCGCTTCAAATGGTAATACTTCTGTGCCGATTAATAACATGATAAAATTCCTCCTAAGTTTAAATGTTGAGTATTATAAATAAATTTTCAAAAAGAAAATTCTTAATTAAAATCACATTGCTTAAGATCAACAATTTTAGTTTTATATTTTATCTTGTAACCCAACCAAATACATAAAAATAAAATTGCACTAATATATGTCGCAAATAAATCAACCCATGAAACGTTCATTTTCACAATATTTTCATATTCTTGTCCTAATATAACAACAATACATAGTACTATTGAAATTATAGGAGCGAATGGAAACCATTTAGCTCTATAAGGAAGATCATTTATGTCTTTTCCTTGGGCTATATATGCTTTGCGAAATCGATAATGACTTAACGCAATTCCTAACCAAGCTATAAAACCAGAAAGGCCGGAAGAGCTTAACAACCACATGAATACTTTTCCTTCGCCTAAAAAAGAAGAAAGAAAAGCAAACATTCCTACTAGAGCCGTAACAATTAGAGCGTTAATTGGTACACCATTTTTATTTATTTTCATGAGAGATTTTGGAGCTTTTCCTTCTCTGGCTAAGGACCATAACATTCTAGTAGATGCATACATTCCAGAATTAGCAGCTGATAGAATAGATGTTAAAATTACAGCATTCATGACAGATGCAGCAAATAATAAGCCTGCTTTTTCAAAGACTATTGTAAAAGGGCTCATCGAGACATTTTCGATATCTATATTCATTAAATAAGGATGAGTATATGGAATAAGCAGCCCAATTACAAAGATAGAACAAATATAGAAGAGTAAAATTCTCCAAAATACTTGTTTTATAGCTTTAGGGACATTTTTTTTAGGGTTCTTACTCTCACCAGCTGCAACCCCTACTAATTCTGTTCCTTGGAAAGAGAATCCAGCAATCATAAAAACTGATAAGATGCTTAGACCACTAGAGGGAATAGGGGCTTCACCGATAGTGAAGTTTTTAAACCCAACAAATTCTCCACCAATAATCCCAAGAATAGTGAGTAATCCTACTAATAAAAAAATTATAATTGTTATTACTTTAATTAAAGAAAACCAAAACTCAGCTTCTCCAAATGACTTGGTGGAAAAGTAATTAAGCAGAAATATTATAGTTAAGAAAGCAGCACTCCAAACAATGCCTGGAATAGAAGGGAACCAGAATTTCATTATAATAGCAGAAGCTGATAACTCTACTGCAAGGGTAATGGCCCATGTATACCAATAATTCCAGCCCAGAGCAAATCCGAGAGCTGGATCTACGAATCTAGAGGCATACACACTAAATGAACCCGAATGAGGTAGAAAAGTAGCCATTTCACCTAGACTCATCATAAGTAGGTATACCATTATTCCAATTGAAATATAAGCAATTAGAGCTCCTCCAGGACCTGCCATTTGAATGGATGTACCACTAGAAATAAATAGTCCTGTTCCAATTGAACCACCAATAGCAATCATAGTAAGGTGCCTAGCTTCTAATGTCTTTTTTAATGTATTTGTAGGATGTTCCGTGCTTTTTTGAGCTATATTGTTAACATGCGAAGTTACCGTTGCTCTTTCAGAACTCATAAACTCCCCCATATAAATTTTTTGGAGTATTTAGAAATAACATCAATTCTTACCGTTTTATTCAAACACTTTTGATTTTGCAGAGGTTATTTCATAAAGAGTCGGAGTAAAGAGTTTCGCTCCGACTCTAAAGATGTTTAGCTCACCTTATAGTTTAAACTCCTACTAATTCTTTATTATCTTCATAAATTTCGCCCATAGTTTCATGAGAAATTTCTCTAGACATATCTTCCTCAGATGCATAACTAAAAACAACAACAGTACGACGAGAGTCGTTATTTAACGGTGTAACCCTGTGCAATGTAGTGCCGGCTTTCATAAAGTAACAATGATCTTTAGGAACATACAAACTCTTAATTTCACGGTTCTCTAAAACTTCTTTTAATCCAGACTCTGGGTTTTCTTTATCCCAAACAGTATCAGGTACATATTCAACAAGAGCACCTTCACCTTCTTTAGGAGCTTCAATCACCCAGATTAAAGCAAATGTATAATCATCCCAATGCCATCCATGTGTGTCACCTGTTTTCTGTTGGTTATTGATAATAAACTCTTCTGGTGTATAAGGAATGCGGTGAACTGGTTCATTATTGTTTAAGAATGTTAAGAAATTTAAAAGTACTTCAGACTTGAAAAATGCTGGAATTAATTTTCCTTCCGCATGAATGATGTCTCGATTTACTACATTAAAGTTACGTGGAGTATTCCCTGTGGCTTTAATGGTAATATCACGACGTTTTGCATTTTCAGAAAGAAGATATTTCGCTTCTGCAGACATAGCTGCAATTAGAGGTTGCGGTAACATGTCATTCATCATTGCTAAACCTTCATTTTTAAATCTTTCTTGAAGAACTAATAAGTAATCCTTAGGTAATGAGTTAATATGTTGTTCTACAATTGCATCAAATTGTTTTTGAAATTCCATAGTAAATTCCTCCTGATTTTTAAATATAAAAGTTTATTTATTATCAATAACTTTAATAGCATGTAAACCATTGCTACTTTGCACAGAAAGTCCTAACTCAATACAGTATTTTAGATAATTCACGATATCTATTGTAATAACTTCACCTGGTAAAAGGACAGGTATCCCTGGCGGTGTTACCAGTACGGATTCTGCTGCCACTCTTCCAATAGTTTTATCTAGATCTATATACTCAACTTTGGAGAAGTACGCTTCTCTAGGTGTCATAGCCAATGTAGGTGGAGTTAATGTTCTTATAGCACTTTTACTCTTAGTTACTCGATCAAAATCAATTGGTATTGAACCGTTCTCAAATCGAATAGCTAATGATTTTAATGACTGTAGAAGTTGCTCAATATCAGATTCATTATGACCAATTGTTACAATGAAAAGAATATTATTCACATCGGAAAGCTCAACTTCTATGCGATAATCATCACGTAAGATATTTTCAACTTCCCTACCTGTTACACCCCAGTTTGTGACATTTATACACAGCTTTGTTTCATCTAAAGCAAAACTAGAACTTAAACCCTTCAAATCTTCTGGTCCTAAGCAAGAAAGCCCTGGAATTTTATTAATTGAACCTCTTGCAATACGAGATAAATTTAATGCTCGTTGCAATAATTCTTCTCCATTAACTGCTAGTTGTTTGCGAGCTGCATCTAAAGAAGCCATTAATAAGTAGGATGCGCTAGTAGTCGTAATTAAAGAGAAATTTTCTTTAACCCTATCTAGACTCACCAATCCTTCTCGAACATTGATGACACTTGTTTGAGTAAATGAACCGCCCATTTTATGCATACTTGAGGATGCAATATCTGCACCTGCTTCCATTGCAGAAATAGGGAGATCCGGATGGAAATGTACATGTGATCCTTGAGCCTCATCCACTATGACTGGTATACCTTTAGAATGCACATAATCAATAATGGCTTTCAAATCAGTTACAGCGCCATAATAAGTAGGGTTTATTACACATACACCTTTAACATCAGGATGAGCTTCTAGCGTTTGCTTTATATTTTCTAAGCTAATACCATGGCAAACACCGTAGATAGAATCAACCTCAGGAGATATAAAGATTGGTACTGCACCAGATAAAATTAGTCCACTAACAATAGAAGCATGTACATTTCTAGGAATAATAATTTTATCACCTGGATTACAAATGCTCATGATCATAACTACATTGGCGCTACTAGTACCCTGAACACTAAAAATAGTGTAATCAGCTCCAAAAGCGTCCGCAGCCAGTACCTGTGCCTCGTGAATAATACCAGTTGGATGACGTAAATAATCTAATGGCGGTATACCCACTAAATCAAAATCCAAGGTATTTTTTCCAAAGTAGGTTGTAAATTCTTCATCTAATCCTCTTCCCTTTATATGACCAGGTGTATGCATTTGTAAATAATCACTATTTATATAATTCTTCACACCAGTAATTAAAGGAGTCTCATATTGTTTACTTTTATTCTTCGATAGAAAAATTTCTTCTTGAAGTTGCAAGAGATCACCTCAACTAATTAGATTAATTTATTTTTTGAAAAATAATTCTCTAGCCTATGTAGCAGCATAAAACAGCTTTATATGTTCCCCCTCTAAATTAAAGTTTCTTAAGATTCGATTTTCATTATATATTCTAAAAATAATTGTTAGAAGTAGGCACTTTATTGTGTCAAAGTATCCTGTTATATACATAATAACTTTTAATTAGTAAATTATTTTTAGTGGACATCATATGGTTCTTATTGTCTTAAGGAAAGGCATATGAAATATGCTACGAATATCCTGGTTATTCCTTTAAGTTATATAATACATTTTTATCTAGAAATTCTAGATAAAATAAATCTATTCTAATTCGTAAAAAAACAATGGTTCAAGGTTTTTCCTAAGAAATCCTGTAATAAAAAAGGATCCTAAATATAGGATCCTAAATAGAAATTGTATCTTCCTAAAAATGTGATTAAACTTTCATTTCTTTAGAAAAATTCTGCATATGAAGTATGTAGTTTCTAGCACTTTCTTCTAATTTTTCATCTGATAAGTTATTGTGTTCTGCACCATATACAGCAAAAGTCGGTAAGAACTTCATCCCAGTATAAAGACATGAAGCCTGATAAGGTTTTAATAATTCACTCAATGTATACTCGTTTGCTGCACCTGCTTGATATTCCTCCTCTACTACACCAGCAGAAATTGCTAGGCCAAACTCTTTTCCTTGAAGCTTATCTCCTTTAGAACCATATGCAAATCCGTATTCTAAAACATCATCAAACCATTTTTTTAATAACGGCGGAGAGCTGTACCAATAGAATGGGAACTGAAAAATATAACGATCATGTTCTAATAATAGATTTTGTTCATATTCAATATCAAAACTCCAATCTGGATAACGTTTATATATTTCATGTACAGTAAAATCTTCTGGGTGCTTTTTAATCTCCTCAAGCCAACGTTTATTTACTCGAGATTCTTCAATATTTGGATGTGCAATAATTACTAGTGTTTTCATGAAATTTCCCCTTTTCAAAAAATAATAAATAATATCAATACTATTTTTATATTAAGTAATATTGATATCATGTAATATATACTAATCTTTAAAGTACATACTTTAAAGTACGCACTTTAAAGTGCTATAGGAACCTTGAAGTACTATAGGAACCTTGAAGTTCCTGTAAAAGTAAAAAATAGGGGAGGCTTAGTTTTTCATTTAAATTCAAAAACATTATAGACTTAATACTAGTAAAAGGAGCGATTTTATGAAAAAATATAATTTTCCTATTGAGGCAACTCTTGATGTTGTAGGTGGTAAATGGAAAGTAGTATTATTATGTATTTTACTAAATGGAAAAAAGAGAACTAGTGAGATTAAACGTGCTATGCCAAGTATTACCCAAAAAATGCTGACACAACAGTTAAGGGAATTAGAAGCAGATGGAATTATTAATCGCACTGTTCATAGTCAGGTACCTCCAAAAGTAGAGTATTCTTTAAGTGAGTATGGACAAACTTTAACTGCTGTACTTGATTGTATGTGTGAATGGGGACAATATCATATACAAAAGCAATTAGAAGGTAGTAATGTTGAATAATCTCCATATTAATTTTAATAGCATTCATAATATAAAGCCACTGCAGCAGTCGGATTTAAAATTCTGATTTTGTTGACTTTTCTAATTTCGTGAATATAATTAAATTGTCATATATGGTCTATACATCTTTTTTCCAATAACTTGATAACGCTTGGTTGAAGAGGATGTTCTATCAACCAAGACTTCTTCTTTAAAGTTTGTTTAGGTTAGAAGATTATTAATAAAAGAATATATGATAAATTTATTTAAGGGCGGAGAGGGGATTTTATTTATGAACGTCAAAGAAAAAATGCGATTGGGCGAAATATATTGTGGGTTTGATAGTGAATTAGTCAAGGCAAGAGAAAATGCAAAGAAAATTACAAGATTATATAATGCAACAACTGATGAAGAACGTGACTATCGTGAACTACTAATTAAGAAACTTCTTGGAAAGAATGGTTCAAATACGTTTATAGAGCCAAATTTCCGTTGTGAATTTGGTTACAATATTGAGGTTGGTGATAATTTCTTTGCAAATTTTGATTGTATTATCTTAGATTGTGGCAAAGTGACAATTGGAGATAATGTGTGGCTTGGACCAAGGGTACAGATCTATTCTGTAAACCACGTTACAGAACCACAGGCTAGAAGAGAAGGATACGAAATTGCAGCGCCTGTAAACATTGCTGATAATGTTTGGGTTGGAGGAAATACAGTAATAAATATGGGGGTTTCTATTGGGGAAAATAGTATTATTGGATCGGGAAGTGTTGTCACAAAAGACATACCACCTAACGTAGTTGCAGTAGGAAACCCTTGTCGAGTTATAAAAACAATAGGTTAAGTCTCTAATTTAAAAGAAACGCAAAATATTAAATGGAAATAAATCCCTTTTAACTTAATATTAAACTTTAAAGATAAATCACCCGTAGTAAGTTAGGAAATTTAAAATACGGGTGATTTTTTATGTTTTAAATTTAAAATATTATAATGAAAATACTTGCGCTTTAGATAGTTTGAAATACAATATTAGGTTCACTAATATCTTCTAAATAATTTGTACCAATCTCACACATTTGAAATAAAATAGCTTCTAATTCATATCCCTTAGATGTAAGAGAGTACTCTACTTTCATTGGTACCTGTTGATATATTTTCCTCTCAATTAATCTGTTCTGTTCCAACTCGCGTAGCTGTTTTGTCAGCATTTTTGAAGTTATTCCAGGTAGTAAAGATTTTAATTCACTAAAACGCTTCTTTTCAGAAATTAAGTAAAATAATATTAACATTTTCCATTTACCAGTAATCATATCAGATAGTAATTCTAATCCACAGTTGTAAGTTACTTCTTTCAAATGCATCACCTCGATTGATATAGATGAAAAGATATAATTTTACGAAAATATATCTTTTCTATACAAAATTTTATCATATGTGGGTAAAGTATAAAATAACAAAAAAACTATTTTTTTACAGTTAATTATTATTGGTTATTGTATCAATTGTTTGTATAAAAGTATTTAGACCAATTTATGTCTTCAGGGGATTAAGTAGAGAGTAACATTGGTTTTGTTGCGAAGTTTTGTTAAGGTTAAGTGGTGCCAACAAAAAGTTGTACATTTTACGCGATTGTTAGTAGCTCCTATAATTCATTGTATGTCGAAAAACCGAAGTCTGAGCCAAAACTTCGGTTTCGTTTATATAGGTGTACCGCCACATCGCTATTAAGCTAAAATTTTATAGTACCCCCCATAACGAAATTTTATGTTAACTTGTAACAAAAAATTTCGTTATGGGGTGGATTTGTTTTTTTAAGTTGATAGGCATGTATGGTGACCCCTATTATTGGACTTATTACTTTTCATTTGGTAGATATTATTTCTGCAGAACTTCTACCTAATATATTGTTATATTTTATGCTTTCATTAAGTGTGCTAGGTAGTGTTTTTATATTTATCAACAGACACAGAAAAAATTACTAATATATTGTAATAGTTAGGATGTTAAACAAAATATTTCTTTTGAAAAAAGAATATTATATGCTATATCATGAAGGAATATAGTTAAACCGACAACTGCATTTATTTGAGTAGGCCACATAAAATGATCAATCTTTTTTATAAAAACTTAAAGAGTCCAAACTTAAAACCCACACATTTTGATCAAACTTTTTCAAAGTGTGTGGGTTTCTTCTATTTATAAAATCAATATTTACAACAATACTTTGACCAAACTTTAATTCAAGCCAACATCTGTCGGAAAATGATAAAATAATAACATTATGTTACCTGGTTTTCTCATGTGATTTTACATATAGGAGTCTTGACACATACTTATTAACCTAGTGAAAATAAGCACCCCAAACGATAAAAAGCAACTAAATTGCTACAAAAAAAAGCAAATTTTCTGTTTTTTATTTCTAAATTTTATAAATATTTACACAATTATAAAAATAACATACATTTTAGTTGTACCAAAAAAATCTTAACAAAAGGGGATGTTTGTATGTTCAAGAAATTAGTTGTAGGAGCGTTAGCAACTGGTTTTGTATTAACTGGAGGACTGGGAACGATATCAGCAAGTGCAGAAAAAGATTATACGATTAAATCGTTCGACTATGTAACTGTGGATGGAAAGAATGTGGATTCTCTGGCAAAATTGAATAACAAATCCAACGAAGACGTAAAAATAACTATGGTTCTACCTAAACAAAATACAAATGGAGATTGGTTGGCTTATGGTTTTACGAGCAGAGAAAGCTTAGAGGCTTTTATCAAAAAAGATAAACAAAGATTTCAAAGCCCAGTAACGACACTGGGTAGCGGTGCTGGTAGTACCGATTTCTATGAGCATAAAAATAAAGGTGGACAGTATATTTATTGGAGCAGTGGTTTTAAAAACTTGCCTTCTAGCTGGAATGACAGAATTTCTTCTGTAAGTACAGCTTCACCTTCTGCAAGTTATTCGACGACACTGTGGCAACATACTTCAACTCAAGGATATGGCAAAGGGGTCTTATTTAGACACTCTGATTGGTATGGTAAAACTGCTAATTTGGCTGCGGATTGGAATGATATTACTTCAGCAATTGAAATCAAAAAGTAACGGAGAACTTCAATTGATTAGGTGAAGAAGTTTTAAAATCACTATTCTTTCATGGATTTAGAAAAATGGGAGAATAGTGATTTTTTTATGTAGAGAAACAGAGTAATTACTCTATGTTAGGAAAATGGATGAATAAAATAAGAGAACCTAAATGTATACACAAATATAAATTCATTAAAACCCAAGATAGTGAAAATTTTAAAACAGGGCAGATAGGGACACCTAGTTTCTATAAGTGCGAAAAGTGTGGAAAAGAAAAGGTTGAATATAAATATAACAGTGATTTGAACTACTCACCACTTAACGTCCTTACGGACTGTTTGAAGTGGGAGATTACTTCAAGATATTTTGAATTTTTTGCAACAGAACC
>NZ_JAJJBY010000064.1:0-11194 GCF_022625245.1 Bacillus sp. TL12
GCAGTCGTTCAGAAAGTCATCGAACGAATCCGATTGGAAAAACCGATAAATAACATCCAAGAATCGCACAATATGGTGCTTAAATTGGATAGTGATCAAAGTACACAGGGAAGTGAAAGCGGAAGCAAAGATTTAATGGACATGCTGGATTATATATATTAATACGAACAAGCTATAACGTTTGAACAAGGTATTCCTTCTCTAAAAGGGATTCTTATACATTTAGCTCAAAAAAGACTTGAAGAATCAGCCGAAGAAATCAAATTAAAAAAGTCGATTGAAGCCTCCAAACAACGGATTAGAAGGGCAATTTATCAATCATTAAACCATTTGGCATCCCTTGGATTTACTGATTTTTCAAATCCGAAGTTTGAAAATTACGCTTCTAGTTTTTTTGATTTTACAACTATAAGGAGAAAGATGACGGAGTTGAATAATGAACCAACATTACCTATTCGTATCGATACGAAAAAATTTATTCAGGTTCTTCATTTTGAAGCGAAATGGATACATTTAGAATTGCAATGACGAACTCTAGTTAATTCTTAAACTCAAATGAAGGGCTTATTTTGTTTTGTTAGCTTGATAGCGATGGAGTAGCATCCCTAATTATTCGTAATTTTCATTGACAGGAATTATTTTAGTAACTACTATTAGTTATTGATAATGATTTTCAATCGCATCATCTTTTGTTAATTTTAAGGGGGAAGTATTTACTAATGTTTAAAAAGAAAAGGAAAATCGGTATATTACTATCAGCAATAATTCTCCTCTTGTCTATTATCTTTGTGGGTTGTACATCACAAAATAATGAGCAGGGCGTAAAAAAAGAAACGAGTAATAAAGAAAAAACTCTTACTTTGTCTTGGCCGAGGGACATAGGAGAGATGAATCCACATGTTTACAATCCTTCGCAATTAATTGCACAAGCAATGATTTACGAACCATTAGTTAGCTATAAAGAAGGCGGTAAACTAGAGCCGGCGCTGGCCGAATCATGGACAATATCTGAGGACGGCAAGGAGTATATTTTTAACCTTCGTCCAAATGTAAAATTCTCTGACGGAACCGCTTTTAATGCGAATATCGTGAAAAAGAATTTTGATGCAATTATGAAAAATGTGAAAATACATAGCTGGCTAGGATTAATCAACATGATTAATAAGACTGAGGTAGTAAATGATTCTACCTTTAAAATTACATTAAAGCAGGCTTATTATCCAACATTGCAGGAGTTAGCGGTAGTCCGTCCAGTACGCTTTTTAGGTGAAGCAGGCTTCCCGGATGATGGTGATACTTCAAAAAGAGTGAAGAAACCTATTGGAACAGGCCCATGGATGCTAGAGGAATATAAGAAGGATGAATATGCGGTATTTACTCGCAACCCGAATTACTGGGGTGAAAGTGCGAAAATTAAAAAAATTTCAATTAAAATAATTCCTGATGCAGAGACGAGAGTACTTGCTTTCGAAAAAGGTGAACTCGATTTAATTTATGGAGAAGGCGCTATTAGTTTAGATGCTTTTAAACAATTAAAAGAGTCAGAAAAATATAAAACAAGTATTTCTGAACCTGTTGCAACAAGACAGTTGATTATGAACACGACAAAAGAGCAGCTTTCTGACATCAAAGTACGTTTAGCACTTCAATATGGTTTTAACAAGCAAGCGATAGTAGAAGGAGTGACTTCTGGACTGGAAAAGAAGGCAGACAATATTTTGGCTCCCAACCTCCTATATACTAATATTAAAACAACACCTATTAATTATGACGTAGAAAAAGCAAAGAAGTATTTAGAAGAAGCAGGATGGAAGCTGCCATCTGGAAAAAGTGTTCGAGAGAAAGATGGTAAAGCATTGGAGCTTGAGTTGATGTTTGATAAATCAAACCAAATCCAAAAGGCGATGGTAGAAGCCCTTCAAGCTGAGTGGGCGATGATAGGTGTTAAGCTGAATATTACCGGTGTTGAGCTGCCTGTCCAAGTAAAACGGTTTGGCGAAAATGATTTTGATTTGAACTTCTACAGTAACTTTGGAGCTCCATATGATCCACATACCTTCCTTAATATTGTTTCAATGGATGGCTTTGGATTCTCAGATGCTTTGTCAAACCTGCCAGTGAAGCAACAGCTTAATCAACAAATAAAAGAAGTATTTGCCTCGACGGATGAGAAAAAGCGAAAAGAATTATACAACTCTATCCTACAGACATTACAGGAACAAGCAGCAATCGTGCCAATTTCTTATATTAAGAAAACAGCTGTATACCAAAAGGATGTAACTAGCTTTGAATTCCCGGCAAATCGTGATGATCATCCATTCACTGGAATTAACATTAATAACTAGGAAACGGAAGGATGAGAAATAATGGGTAGCTATATTATCAAACGATTTCTTACCATCATTCCTATTTTTCTCTTTGCCACACTTCTTACTTTTTTATTGATTCATCTGTCGTCGGTCGACCCTGCTGAAGCGTATTTGGCAGCTGCCCATATTCAGCCGACAGCAGAGATGTTAGAACAAAAAAGACAGGAGTTTGGCTTAGATCAGCCACTGTTTGTGCAATATATTCAATCTCTTAGTAAGATATGCCAACTTGATTTTGGCATATCTTACCTTTCTAACAAGCCAGTTTGGCAGGAGGTCGTGTACCGGATGCCTACGACGATCCAGCTTGCCTTTAGCAGTATTTTCGTAGCTGTACTCGTTAGTGTGCCAATCGGATTTTTAGCTGCAGTGAAGAAAAATGGTGTCGTGGACCAATTTAGTCGAGTTCTGGCTTTTTTCGGTGCTTCAATTCCGCAGTTTTGGCTCGGTTATTTATTAATTTATTTGTTTGCAGTAAAGTTTAATCTGTTTCCTGTGGAGGGAGCAGGAACATGGATGCACTTGATTCTTCCATCCGTAACACTGGCTTTGCCGCTCATTTCGATTTATACTCGTTTGCTACGCATAAGTGTACTAGAAAATCTGCAAGATTCGTATGTCTTATATGCGAGAACAAGGGGGATTCATGAGCGTGTCATTCTGATAAAGCATGTATTGAGAATTGCAATTTTACCAATGATTACAGGAATTGGGATGAATTTTGGGAAGCTACTGACTGGAACGATTATTGTTGAGTCCGTTTTTTCGTGGCCTGGGTTTGGCCGTTATTTTATTGAGGCAATTTTTAACCGGGATATACCAGTCATCCAATGCTATGTGTTTCTTGCGGCCTGTCTATTTATTTTATGTAACCTGATTGTGGATATTGTGCAAATGTATATGGACCCGCGGATTTCTTGGAAAGGAGGAACGGACTAATGATTGCAAGTATAAGAGGTGTTTTCAAGCATCAAATCATCATTGTAGTCTGCTCATTCACTTTAATCGTTCTTTTTATCCTTACGATTTTGGCTCCGTGGATTTCTCCACATGATCCCATTCAAGTGAATTTAGCATTAAAACTAAAGCAGCCTTCCATGGAATATCCGTTGGGTACTGATTATTTAGGACGGTGTAATCTGTCTCGTCTTTTACATGGTGCTCGTATTTCTTTAGGGATTGCGTCTTTGATTTTTATTTCTTCCTTAGGGATTGGTTTGCTTATCGGAACTTTTGCTGGTTACAAGGGAGGCCGGATTGATCTTATATTAATGAGATTTTGTGAGGGAGTGATGGCCTTCCCGAATCTTGTGCTCATACTTGGACTTGTAGGAATATTCGGTCCAGGAATGAAACAGGTAATTTTGGCAATGGTGCTTGTGCAGTGGGTGTATTACGCGAGGATGTTCCGAGGCTTAGTACTCAGTTTAAAGGAGCAGAATTTTATTACAGCTGCGAGAATAAACGGATCTTCGCAATGGAAAATTATTAGACGACATATTATCCCGAATGTACTTCCTCCTATTGTCGTGATGGGGACACTTGAAATGGGGTGGGCTATTATGGATATTTCCGCTCTGTCGTTTTTAGGACTAGGTATTCAGCCACCCATGCCTGAGTGGGGTGCTATGATTCACGAAGGGAAAGCGTATATACGAAGTAATCCAGAGTTAATGATATATCCAGGTGTAATGATTATGCTCGTTGTTATCACTTTTAATATATTGGGAGAAGCTTTATCAGATCGGTTTGGGGTAAAACGACGTTTTTAAAAAGGAATGAGACAATTGATAGAAAAACAGCGTAATGTTTTGGAGGTAAGTGACCTGCATGTAAAGATAAAGACCCCCACTGGAACAATTCCCTTAGTGCAGGATATCCATTTTGAACTAAAGCCTGGGCGTGTGCTCGGGCTTGTTGGAGAAAGTGGCAGCGGCAAAACAGTTACTTCCTTGTCACTTCTGCAACTGCTAGATCGAAAAACAACAAGTATAGAAGGTAGTATACGATTGCACGATAGAGAACTAAATGAGCTGAGTGCGAAGGAGATGCGACGGATTCGAGGGAAAGAGATTGCCCTTATTATGCAAAATCCAATGAATGCTTTTACCCCTGTATATACGATTGGAAATCAATTCATTGAAACGATTCGCACTCATACTGCTTTAACAAAGAAAGAAGCATTTGAACTGGCTGCGAACTCTTTGCATGATGTAAATTTGCCAAATCCTTTAGATGTTATGCGTAGATACCCATTTCAGCTAAGTGGAGGAATGCTACAACGGGTAATGATTGCTATTTCCCTATGCCTGCGGCCATCTGTAATTATTGCTGATGAGCCAACAACAGCGCTAGATGTGACAAACCAACTGCAGGTGCTGCAGCAGTTGGATTTTATTCGTTCGGAATATGGTACGTCTATCCTATTAATTTCTCATGATTTAGGAGTTATTTCGGAACTAGCTGACGATGTCATTGTGATGCAGTATGGAAGAATTGTAGAAAAAGCAGACGTTTATCAGCTATTTGATCATCCACAGCATGAGTATACGAAAAAGTTGCTTCATGCTCGACCGACGCTGCAATTTAACGAAAGATCTCAGGATTTTCTAACCTTATTGAAGTAGCATTATTATCCTAAAAACAGGGAGTGAGCCCATGAGTTTACTGCAGGTTAAGAACGTAACACATATGTATGGTTCCTATAACTTGTTTGGCAGAATGGATCAACGAAAAGAAGTACTTTCCAACGTTTCTATTTCCATAGAGCCAGGAATGTGTCTCGGTCTTCTCGGAACAAGCGGAGCTGGGAAAAGTACGCTGGGAAAAGTAATCCTTGGAATGGAGAAACCGCAAAAGGGACAAGTTCTGTTTCAGGGACATGATTTTTATAACATAGACCGTACCACCCGTAAACGGCTTCGCCGTGATCTTCAAGTAGTGTTTCAAGATTGCTACTCTTCGGTAAATCCACGAATGACTGCGGAACAAATTATTAGGGAACCGTTACAAAACTATGAAAGAATGTCCCAGGATGAACAGAGTCGGACCGTTGGAGAGTTACTAGAAAGAGTTGGTCTGAATCGTGAGGATATGCGAAAGTACCCTCATCAGTTTAGCGGGGGACAGCTGCAAAGAATTAATATTGCGAGAGCGATTTCCTTAAAACCGAAGCTAATTGTATTAGACGAGGCGGTAAGTGGTTTGGATATGGTCAACCAAACAAACATTTTAAACTTGTTGAGTGAGTTGAAGTCAGCTTTTGGTCTCTCATACCTTTTTATTACACATGATATAAAAGCTGCCTATTTTATATCTGATACTTTGGCTGTGATGGAGAGAGGAGAAGTAGTTGAGCTATGCGAAAATAAAGACCAGTTTTTCACCTCGCGGCACCCCGTTGCGCAAACTTTGCTCTCGTCCATTCTTTCCGAGCATCCTCGTTACCGTTCTCTTTCTGGAGGAGGCATTACTCCCATCCTCAGGCATGAGAGATGAAGGAGGAAAACTATGAATCATCGATCCTATCTTACGTTAGCCATTCCCTTGATCATTTCAACTATAACAACCCCTTTATTAGGGGCTGTAGATACAGCAGTTGTCGGGCAGCTGCCTGATCCTGCTTATATTGGGGCAGTGGCTGTAGGAACCATCATTTTTAATACGATGTATTGGTTATTTGGTTTTTTGCGAGTGAGTACATCGGGATTTGCTGCTCAAGCGTATGGAGCAAACGATGATATACAAGGGTTTTTAGCCCTAACAAGACCATTTGTAACAGCAATTGTAGTAGGGATTATTTTTATTCTTCTGCGGCACCCTGTCGAATATTTATTTTTAACCTTAATAAACCCGGAGTCTGACGTTCGAACGTTGACATCTAATTATTTTAGTATTCGTATATGGGGTGTTCCGTTTACTTTAATGAATTACGTTATCCTCGGATGGTTAATGGGGATGTCTAAGATTAAAATCTCTTTAATGATACAAGTTTCTATGAATCTTATGAATATTATTCTAGCCCTATTATTTGTCAACGTATTCTCTTGGACAGTGCCTGGCGTAGCTGCAGCAACTTTAATATCGGAAATAATGGCCTTTATGATAGGTATCATCATTATATGGAAGGCTGTTCCTTTTACATGTAAGCAGCTTCCTTTAAAAGAAATTTTTAATCTTGCTTCGTTCAAAAAAATGATGAGCGTTAACCGCGATTTATTCATAAGAACATTTTGTTTGTTAACCATGTTTAATATGTTTACGGCGAAAGGTGCTTCCTTTGGAACAGAGGTTTTGGCAGCAAATGCTGTTCTTATCCAAATTCATTACATCATGGCGTACTGCTTTGACGGATTTGCGAATGCTTCTAGTATTTTTGTAGGAAAAGCAATTGGGGCAAAAGATAAACAATTGTACAAAAAGACACTTTCACTATCGTGTCAGTGGGCAATCTTTTCATCCTGTTTTATCGCAGTTATTTACAACTTGCTTGGTCATAATATAATTACATTATTTACGAGTGTACCAAGTGTTATTGAGTTGGCAAACACCTATGGAATATGGATTACGCTATTCCCTCTTTCGGCAAGTTTTGGAATTATTATATATGGTGTTTTTACAGGGGCAACAGAAGCAGCACCCATTCGAAATTCTATGATTTTAGCATTAATTGCTTATCTCGTTGCTCAATTTATCGCAGTTCCTAGCTTTCAAAATCACGGTTTATGGTTCGCCTTTATCGTATTTAGTATAGGGCGTTCTGTATTTTTAGTAATGTATATTCCAAAGTTAAATAAAAAGCTATTTTCGGTACAAGCGCAGAATACTAAAACATTTTACAATTAGGGAGCCTGCCGCTTGTCAACTTAAAATTCCCTAGGTTTTAACAAACGGGGTTCTGTTGCAAAGATTTCTAAACTGAGATAACCTGTAGAAAAAGTGTGAGCAGGAGAATGATATATGGGGTATTTTAAAGGAAAACAGTTTAAAAAGGATATTATTTTGCTAGCCGTCGGCTACTATTGTCGTTTTTCTTTAAGGGGTATCGCCACATCGCTATCAAGCTAAGAAAATACAACTACCCCCAGAACGAGATCTTGTCCTAACTTGTAATAAAAAAGCTCATTTTTTCGTTTTGGGGTGTTAAAAAATTCTTAAGTTGATGGGCATGGGGTAGTACCAGCGTTCTTACAACTAGGGGCAAAGTAGCATTATTATAGGATCAATACTATTTTTCTTCTTCATATTCCTTTATTATTTTATAAAACATGTATTTCCTTAGTTCTACCATTTCCATAAACGTAACAGCAGTAATTTCGCCACTCTTCCATTTTAAATGAGTTTCTTCTATTATATTTATTTGTTGTTTGCTTAAGGTCGAAAGGTTCACTTGAGGACGGCCTAAATGTTTTCCTTGAGATTTAGCTATCACAATCCCTTCAGCTTGTCTCTGATGAATTTTTTTTCGTTTTTGATCTGCAACATAAGACAACAAAGATAAAGATTGATCTTCCATTTGAATTTATCCATAATATTTATTGCTAGTAACAGATCATATCGATATTTAGAATCAAATTTCCATTTCTCTATGTGACCATAAAAAAATAGGAGCAATGCTGCCCCTATCTTTTTACTTATATTCCATCTCTTTTCAATGTAAACGGAAGATAGATAAGCTGGAAAAAATTCTTGTTCCTTATAGTGCGAACAAAACAAAGCCGATAAAATTCAACCATAACATCGGGCCGGATTGTTCATATGTAATGTCTGTTGTTTGTTGCATGTGATGTATCCACTTACCTTTTTTATATTTAAATTATTGGCGTATGTGAAGAGAAGTCACCGCTTAACCAAGAGCATTATTCAGCATATGGAGTAAAATAGTTGGAATAATGGAATTCGCCTTCTTACATAATATCGCCATGAACATCCCACCAATGAAAGTATCTATCATCACCCCAATTGAATATGTGTGAGCGATACTGAAAAGAAAGCTTGATCCAATTGCGGCAATCCAAAATGGGAAGCGCTCTTGGAACAAGCGTAAGATGATACCGCGGTAGGTTATTTCCTCAACAATGGGTGCAAGTATTGTAGTACTGAGAAATAAAGGAATGGGATATTGTTCTACCATTTCTAATTTTAAAGCTGCATATTGTTCTTCTCCTGCATGAGGAAATAGTGGTTCAAGGACATATAAATATATAATCCAACTTGCTGCAAGGAAAAGAAGTACATATATATACATATTGATCTTTTTTAACACATGAAAGTTGAAAATTGGTATGACTAAGCTCTTAATGGGCTCATATGCGTAAATGAATAACAGTAATACAATTAATTTTCCAAATCTAAACGTCGTATCTTCGACTGATACGTGAAAGGCAGTTGGTTCTTGCATAGTAATTAACTCTGTATAAATCATAGATGGAATGCCAATAAATACTCCTACGATAATATCCGTTCCCAAAAACGCAAACAGTACAGCCCCAATAAACCCCCACCATGATACTGAATACACTTTGTCTTGCGTAAGTTCTGGTTGCATAAAAGAAATTCTCCTATCTTAAATTTTTATGTAACATAATATTTAAATTTTATAATTGAAAAAAGGAAAAGTCACTATATTTTGGATATGAAATATACGCTGTTGGGGGCCTGCCACCATGCTTATCAACCTAAGAAAAACAAATACCCAAAACGAGAAAATAAATGTAGAGATATAAAATTTTCGTTTTGGAGACACTTCAAAATATTAGCTTGATAGCGATGGGGTACCGCCAGCATTTTGGAAAATCCCCAAGTTAAGCAAAAAATACAATAAGCCATCCATATGGACAGCTCATTTACATAATTATCGTTCTCGGAAGTTATATTTCATCCAAAGCACAAACAGAATTTTTAGTAATCTGTACATGAAGATCGGATAAAGTCCTTATTGTAAAAGTTATGATTATTATGTATAATTTTCCTATAAAATCGATTGTGTGTTACTGGCGTGAACATGGAGAACCATGAGGGAGCACACAAACATCTGCCGTACGCCTGGGCAAAGTATTTGGACTTACGTTCAAATACTTTTTTTATTTTCAGGAAGGGGTTTAAGTAGATGAATAATATTGATTTACGGTATGGGATGAATCCACATCAAAAGAAAGCAAAAGTGTATTCCACAAAAAAATTGCCTATTAAGATTTTAAATGGTGAGGCAAGTTATATTAACTTTTTAGATGCATTAAATGCTTTCCAGCTTGTACGAGAGCTGAGACAGAGTACTGGTCAACCAGCAGCTACATCATTTAAGCACGTGAGTCCGGCTGGTGCAGCTGTCTATTGTCCACTAAGTGAACGGCTTGCAAAATCTTATTTTGTTGAAGGACTGGTATTGTCCCCATTGGCTATCGCCTATGCAAGGGCAAGAGGAGCTGACAGAATGTCTTCATTTGGTGACTGTGCGGCTTTCAGTGACCCAGTAGACATAACCGTAGCAAACCTTCTGAAAAAGGAGGTTTCCGATATAATTGTTGCACCTGGATATGATGAAGACGCGTTGGCAATTTTAAAAAAGAAAAAAGGAGGAAAGTACCTTATTTTGGAGATTGCCCCTGACTATGTACCCGATCCAATTGAAAAAAGGTCAGTGTTTGGAATCACAATGGAACAAGAAAGAAATGATACTCTCATCTCAGAAGAAATCTTTGATAACATTGCCACCATACAGCGTGTAGTTCCTGACAATGTTAAAAGGGATCTTTTTGTTGCTATAATCACACTAAAATATACCCAATCAAATTCAGTTTGTTTTGCATTAAATGGTCAAACGATCGGGATTGGTGCAGGACAACAATCGCGAATTCATTGTACCCGATTGGCAGCTGAAAAAGCAGATAACTGGTGGTTAAGACAGCATCCACTCGTACTCCAAATGAACTTTAGGGAAGGAATATCTCTTGTTGAGATAAACAATGCCATTGATGGTTGGATAAATGATGATATTACTCTACCAGAAGAACAACAGTGGAAACAATATTTTCAAGTAGTACCTGAAAGACTATCTATATCTGAAAAAAAACAATGGCTAAAAGGCTTAAAAGAAGTTTCCTATGCTTCTGATGCTTTTCTCCCATTCCGTGATAACATTGACCGAGCTGCCCAAAGTGGTGTTAAGTATGTAATCCAAACCGGTGGTTCATTACGTGATGATCAGGTTATACAAGCAGCAAATGAATATGGGATGCTAATGGCATATTCGGGTATTCGTTTATTTCATCATTAAATCAATCATTCTATTGAATTGATTGTTGCTATAAAATCAGTGAATAGTAGAAAAGAGGCTGTGCGGCCTCTTTTTGATTTAATGTATACCGTATATATGTCAGGTTAACATAACGCCAAAATTATCAGTAGCAAGAAAAAGGCGAATCCCTACTCTTACAAGGAATCCGTCTTTTTCTTTTTCTACAACTCTATTCATTTTTTTATACATCCCTATCCTGCCGTGGGTTTTAGGGTTCTCGTTTGTTACTGGATTAGCCGAAAAACTGTATAAAATTTTGCATACTCTTAGCGTGGTTTTTTTCAAAAATGCTGGCGGTACACCTTTATGAAAAGATTAGTCAAAACATTTAGAGAACCAGCGGTTCTCACTACAGACAAAACACCAGCATTACTTTGCGCATTTAACAAATTAAGAGAACAAGGCTTTTATATACATACAACTTATTGTACAAGCAAGCATTTGAACAATCTCATTGAACAGGACCATAGGCATGTGAAGCGACGTTTTTCCAAATCCGCAGGATTTCAAAATCTTCGCCACGCTTCCT
>NZ_JAJJBY010000065.1:0-10965 GCF_022625245.1 Bacillus sp. TL12
CACTTGTTATTGACATCTTCTTTTTTATGTTTTTTTCCATTTTTTAGGTGTATCTTTTTTCGAACACCTGTGTTCGAATTTTCGAACACCCCCCCACTTTCAAACCCTTGCTATTACTGACTTTCTTCACTTTGCTCTTCTCACTCTTATATATAGGGCTAAAAGTTCCGCAAGGAACGGGTCGTATTTTTGAGAAAATCACTCAAAAATCTCCACCCTCAACATCAAAAAGTCGGTTCGTGAATCCTCACCTAAAGGCTATCGCCTTTTCTTTTTGTTGTTGTCCTTGCAAAACTTTTTTCGGCTCGTGTGCTTTTCTCGCCAAGCCGACAGACAAAAAGCAAAGCAATGGTTCTCGACTTGGACTAACAAGTATACGAGCCGAACCGCTTAGATCATTCGCTCAAAAATAGTTCTTATTTAAAATTTTGATACGTCTAATACGTGGGGTTTCGTCCCCACACGACGAGCCAGCACTCTAGCCAAAAAGCAAAATTAAGGCCAAAAGATACGGTTAAATCTATAAAAAATACAATGAGCCGCCCATATGGACAGCTCATTTACATAATTATCGATTGCGGAAGTTGTAAGAAATTAATGATATTTTATTATTTTGCCAGCACATGCTTTGGCTGGAGAAGATTCTAATACAGGTCCAACAAACCAAACTTTAACCTTATCCCCTTTATGTAAGTTTTTTATGTCACTTTTATTGACTATTTCAACTGATACCTTAGATGCTATCTTGGAGGATTCTAATACTATAAATACACCATTTTCTTCTTTTCGTTCTATAGTTCCTATATTTACACTCTCATCAGTAAAATTCCCACTGACTTTTCTTTTAGCACATGGACCATCATTAAGCTCTACGTCTTTTCTAAAAGAACAGCCCATTAGTATAATAATTGAACTAAAGATAATTAAACATCTTATATATTGTTTAATTTCTATTCCTCCTTGATCACCATAAGATTCGTTCTCGGAAGTTTATTATTTTTGCCGAACAAGTAATTTGAAAACTCCCTTTAGTAAGAAAAACATGCTAATTATCCAAGAAATCCCCGCAAGTGCTAATTGAACAGAGTTATCTTCCGACTCCATATTGTAATCTGAAAAGTTAGGTCCAAGCAAAAGTCTAAGCAGAATAAACAGGCTAACGGAGAATGTGGCTAAGTGAAGAATAAACCAAATTACAGTCTTGCTTTTGTATTTAAGCATTCCATAGATGAGGATGGCTAAAGAAACAAAAATTACAAGACTTGACCCATAGACCAAATAACCATGCACTTCTGCTTCCATTGGCAAATGTGTAGGTTGTTTGAATGATTTTTCCATGTTTACCTCAATGCCTCCTTAAATTCAGAGCAACCCCCTCCTCAAAAAGAAGAAACTCACAGCATTTCTTATGTACAACAATATGTCGCCTTATCAAACGCATCTTCAGGAATATAGACTTTATTGTCCTTGATTTTATATGGTATATCGTTTCTTTCCAGCTTATCTATGTCAACGCTTTCCGCAGTGTCACCCCATTGTACATATTCACTGTTGTAGTTTTGACAAGCCGAGAATCCCAAAATAATCACTAAACATACAAATAAGTTTCCAAAATTCTTTTTCCTCATAACAACCCTCCTCTTCCTTAATGGTACCATTTGGAAGAGGAGGGTTGTTATAAATATTGGATGTATATTTCATACATGCTCGGTTAACATAACGTCCCATTATCGGTAGCAAGGACATGGGGGAATCCTTGTATTTACTAGATTTTTTGTCTTTGTTTCTATCTATCTCTTATACAATATTTTATACATCGTTGATATAGCGGGGATTCTAGGGATCCCCGCTATTCTTTTTTTGCATAAAATCTTGTATAAAGTAAAAAAGATTTTGATGTTGGTATCGAGAAGTAATGAATATCGGTGTTAAAATCGAAATGTATTTCGAAATCAATTCGTTTTTAAAATCGGGTGTGAAATCAGTTGTAAGTGCATTTCGATTTTGATTAAAATGTTGATTAAATCGTATTTATGAGCTAAAAAACGTATTCCGTTTTTTAGGGAGGAATGAAAAATGGAACTAAAATCGGAAATGTATACACCGAAAATTGTGGCGGATCGTTTAGGGGTGACTCCCGATTTGCTAAAGGTATGGTCAAACGAATTTAATATACAAACGGAGCGAAGCCAGGGAGGGCATCGCAGGTACTCGAAGGAAAATATAGAAGAATTAAAAGCTATAAGAGAAAAAATACAGGTGCAAAAATGGTCTTACGATCGAGTGCGAGCATGGCGACATGGAGAACTTGATTCGTTTGTTTCAAAAGAAGAAAAATCAGAATTAGAAAAGAAATTGGATGAAGTATTAGAAAATCAGCAATTACAAAATCAGTTCAATCAAGCACTTGTTCAAAAATTACAGGAAATTACGAATGAATTAGTTACGACAAAAGAGCATTTAGCTAATACAGAGAAAAAGTTAGCGGAAGTAGAAGGTAAAAACAGTGAATTAGAAGTTTTTATAGAGAAGAAATTAGAGAAGCGGGATCAGTTATTACTTGAAAACATTAGAGATATGCAGAAGCAAAATCAGAAACAAAAACGGAAAGGCTTTTTCGGTTTGTTCAAAAATTAAATGTGGTTGCTATTTTATGTAGGGTTCTAATGTCGGAAAAAGAAGAATAGAAATATAGTATACATACAATAAGGGAATGCAGTATAGATCAGTCTACAAGCATTCCCTTGCTATGAATATGTTATTTTTTTAGTATTATAAATTTATAGAAAAAGAGATTTCTTTTGAAATAGTTTATTTAATTAATGAGTTTTCCGTTTTAATATTTTTAATTGTGTTACTATAAAAATAATTACATATTTTACAACTTAAGGGTTTGTATGGTGATTATTGGATGATGTTTTTATTTTTATTAGTGAATATATAAAAATATAATTTTAAGACAAAATTAATACTATAGGAGAGGATATTTATGGATTTAGTTATTGGTATGATTATTGGATTAGTTATTGGTATAATTATTGGAGGTAGTCGAAAAAAAACAGAATGACAGATGCACTAAAAAGAACTAAAAACTATGTTTTTAGTTCTTTTTAGTGCATCTGTTTTTAGAAAATTGTTTTTAAATTAATAACTCCTTGTGAATAAGTGATAATAAGTAATAGTAGAATAACTATTGTAATTGCAATTGTTTGTTTTTCTTTTTTTACTAATATAGTTAATCCAATAATGTATATAACTATACTCCAAATACTGGCTATACTATAAAATTTTAATGCATTAATCATTGGGTTTTTATTTTGAGTCATGAAAAAGAATATACTTGTAATATGGCCTGTTATTATTTCATTATAGAAAAATTGAACTATGATTCTAAGTGAAATATCAATTAAATAAGGAATATAAGCTAATAATCCAATGATAAATAGCTGTTTAAATTCAATTTTTATTTTGAAGATATAATATGTGATTAAGATTATTATTGTTGTAATTACAGTATTTATAAGTGGGTTTATAAATGATGAGAAAAACGCAATTAAATATGTAAATATTTTTAAAAAGTTATTAATACTTGTATTTAAATTTAATTCTTTTATCAAGGTAGTTTGATTAAAAAGTTCTATTGTTAATATTAATGATAATATGGCATTAATAAAACATATTAATAATACTGTTATTAATATGTTTTTTTTGTTGAAAATATTAATAAGAGTGACTTTTGGTTTTGTGAGTATAAAGAAAAGAGGTTTTAAAGAATTCATATTTTTTCCTCCTAGAAAAAATTATTAACAAGATTTTGTGTAATATAACTTTCTACTATAGCTGCTATAATTAAAAGGCTGATAATGATAAGAATATTAATGCTAATAGTCTTAAAAGAAATTTTTAATTTATCTCCTTTTAATGTTTTGAAAATCATGTATAAAGGGGATAGACCTAAAGATGATGCTAAAATTATTGCTGGTATTTCAAAGATTCCATGTGGAAGTATTGATAAAATTGTAAATAAAATTGATTGTGAATGATAAGTATGGTAAATAGATAAACCTAAGAATACACCATTCATTATTACCATATAAATTGTAGATAAACCAAATGTTATTACACCTAAAATTAGCGCAAGTAAAATTTTTCCATTATGTAAAATATAATCGAATGGAGTTTTCTCATATATGTTATTGATAGTATCAAAACTATCTTCTAAATTTTGAGCAAAAATAAATCCAAATATTGTTGATGTTATATATATTAGGATTGAAGTATAGACTAATGATTTAGGTATTTTTATCTTCATGTTTTTCTCCTTAAATTTTTGATACTACTAACTCTTCTAAGTATTTATTATTAATTAGTTGATTACTTGAGAAAGTTTCAATGATTTGGCCTTCCGAGATTAAAATAATTCTATTACATAATTCTTGTATGATATCTAATCTATGAGAAGATAATAAAATGCTATTTTTTTTTGATTTCACAAATTTTTGAAGTAGCTTTTTTGTTTCAAATGTAGATTTTGGATCGTAACCAGTCATAGGTTCATCTAATATTAAAAATTTAGGTTCATGAATTAATCCTGAGATTAAAGCTAGTTTATGTTTCATCCCAAATGATAAGTCGTTTATATAATTGTTTTTTTTCTCATCTAGATTGAATTTTTTTAAATAGTAATTGATTTTTTTTTCAATTTCTTCCTTATTCATATTGTGTAATTTACAAATGAAGTATAGAAATTCTTGTGGAGTTAATAAGTTGTAAATATATAAATCTGTTGGTACAAAACCTATTTGTGTTTTAGAAATATTATATAGTTTGATATTATTAGTGGAATATAGACCACTAATACATTTTAAAAGTGTTGTTTTTCCAGCTCCATTTATGCCTACTAAACCAACAATTTCATTTTGGTATACTTTGAAGTTAATGTTTTTTAAAGTTTGTTTTTCTTCTCCTGGATATTGATAATCTAAATTATTAATTTCAATTATTTCCTCTAAATTTCCCATTTTTTCCACCAGTCTTTCTTTAATATAATAAAGCAAACTACTATGATAAGAATATTAATTGTTATTATCCCAATTGATATATAAGTTAACATCTCTAAATAGGTTAATTTATTTATGGCATAATAGAGGTTTATAGTACCTATAATTGTTGGCATGAAAAATAAATATATACCAATAAATATAGCTTCTATTATTGTAGCTTTTTCAGAGGATCCAATCTTTGATTCATCCTCCCAATTGAAATTTGGAAAGATATAATTAGTTATGTTATAGATAAGACTTAGTGTAAATGAAATTATAATGATATTTATAAATGTTAATAAGAATTCTATAACATTGAAATTACATATGAATAGAAAAATTAGTAAAAGAATAGTGTTAAAAAGCAATAGAATACAGAATGATAATAATACTTTAGCTTTTAGTAATACTTTTATATCTTTTAGGTATATTAACAGAGTTTGTATCATCATTCCTTCAGCTTCAATATTTATTGTTTTATTTAATATTACTAATAATATTAAAGAAGAAACTATACTAATTCCTATAAAGCTGGAGAAATAAATGTTTTCTAAATTTATATCATTTATTTTGATATAAATTCCAATTCCGAAAAGAAAACCATATATTTTAGTCAAAAATTGTATTTGAGATTTTGTTGTATATATTTTTCGAGATAGCAAAATTAAATCTTTGGAAATAATCGCTAATATTATATTATTTGTTTGAATATTGTTTATATAGTAAGAAAGTTTATTGCTTGTTACTATATTTTTTTTGTTATGAGTAGGACTCACTGAATATTTATTGGTATTAAATGTTAAAAACAAAATATAGATTAGGGATAAAAAAACTAAAGTTATATAGAAACTAATTCCATTTTGAGTTAATGAGTAGAATATATTTAAATTAGAATTAATTATATAGTCTAAAATAAATTGAAATTTATTAATTATAATTTCTTTGCTAATATTTGTTATGGATGAGTTGTAAAAAATTATAAAAGATAGAAAATACCCTAATAGTATAGCTGCAGTAAGTTTTAAAAATGAATAAGTTGGAGTTGAATTTGAATTAATAGTTCTTAGTATATGAGTTAAATATACAAGTATACATTTTGTTAATAAAGAAAATATAACTATAAGTAGTAAGTTTACTGTATAGTATTTGATCGGAATATTAATGTCAGTAAAATATAAAAGAGATAATGACAAACCTAAAAACATTGGTATATAAATTAAAACTGTAGATAGAAAGAAAGTATCTATTGATTTAGCTAATCTAATAAATGATACATTAAGTTGTTTAGTGTTTATGCTGATTAATTCAAAGTCTGAAGAAAAATAAGTTCTTATGTATGAATCGTTAAGTTTAGAGAATGCAGATTTGTACCAAATGATTGTATAAAAAATGAAGTATATGATTTGAATTTCATTAATTTTTAAATTTACATTCAACCCTTGTAATAAATTAAGAAAAGCTAAAAATATAATAAAAGATAGTGCTGAAAGAGAAAGAAAAATGAGACAACTCATATATGTAATTTTTTGTGGAGAAATAACGATTTTATTATTAAAAAATTGTTTGAATTTCCATCTTACGTGAAGAAGGTGATGTAAAATTATTAGTTTTAAAAAAACTGATACTTGATTCAACATTATAATTATCCTTTCATGAATAGAGGTACCCATAAAATATGGGTACCTTTAAAAAAATTATATAATTACAATTACCATGCTATAAACATTTCTTCGCCTTTTTGTCGAGCTTGTTTTTTTAGATAATACCAGAGTGCTGCACCACTCAAACCTAAAATACCACCTGAAGAACCAATTAAACCTAAAATTGCCCAAATTGAAGCTCCAGCATTAACCATATCCCAAACTTTATGACATGTTCCGACACTAAGACCTGTAGCTGAAACTAAATCCATAATAAGTGTTTCCATTTCTTCACATTCCTTCCTTTTTTTTTATTTTTTCCCTCGTTTTCCATAATAATAAATAAAATGAAAATCCGCAATACTATAATTTATATATTTAGTGAATAATAAATATTAAGATATTTAAAATGATTAATTTTGAATATTATTAATAAGCTTGGATTTTACTAATTGGTTGTTCTCTTTTATGAGAAGAAAATAACCAGATATCCTCTATTGTTTGATCATATTGATATACTTTGTCGAAAATTGTAGTGAGGATTAATAGTACGTTCCTTCTTTGTTTTTCCTTTTGTTACTTTTAACTCTTTTCTACGTTTTCGTTTTAATTTCAAAATCATATTTGTTTCTAGGTTTAATAAGTCACTTACTCGTAGACCTGTGTTGATTCAAATAATAAATAAAATATAGTCTCTTTCTGAACAGTGACGTTTAAGTGCCCATTTCTTATCTTTAATTTGTTCTTTACTTCGGATGTGTTGGACATCAATGAGATGTGTTTTTTGTTCATGTGCTTCTGGATCTCTTTATGTATAGTATTTTGAATGTATACTTTTATTAGTGATTTTGTGGGGAATGGGTAAAGTGAAATATAGTCAATATAATCAACGAAATGAAAGTAAACAAATATTCAAAAGTTTACTTTCAAATTACGCCGAATATATTAAAAATAAGGCATTCTTTTATATATATCTTACTCGTTATAATAGTTAGTAATAACAGAATATGTAAAAGGAGGCGTTTATGAGTAAATTTAAATTATGTTTCTTTGGTACTCTATTTAGTTTAACTATAGTTGTATGTTTAGGAATCAATTCTATATTTACAATGTCTAGTGAAGAAAAAGAAAATTCAACAAATAATGAACCTCTTACTAAATCTATAATTGCTCCAGAGCCCCTATCCACTATTCAAAGTGCAGACACACAAGATCCCACTGGTTATTGGACAAAAGAAAAAATGAAAAATGCAATTCCTATGGACAAAATTATTAATGAGGAAAAAGAATCTAATATTTTAGAAAAACTTGAATCTCCTTCATTAGGAGAACCTACTGATGTTTCTGAACCAGTACAACCTCAAGAAACTATCGAATGAAGATTTTGCAAAATGTATCGGGTATGTCAACGGTACCGGACCGAGCCCGAAAGGGAGCGGGAGGATAAGGAGTTGACATACTTACTATGCAACCCTCTTGTGGTTGTCAAACGGTACCCGTTTGACCCTGCCAACCGGCGAGGGAGCCCCCTCAATATTGAGGGGGTTGGGGGTGTTTTATAAAGGGGTCAAGGGGGAACGTTCCCCTTGTAGGTTTGGACAAAGTCCAAGGTTTTAACTCCCCCTTTTAAGGGGGTTGGGGGGTGTCATGCTAAGCATGACCAAGCGTGTATTTGGGTACCAAATACGGAGCTTGCCTAATTACGACGATTACATTAAAATGGAAATATATAGAATACCATTTTAACGTGCGGATGACCTCTATAGATGGGCAGCCGCTGAGGAGGAATTACGTTGTGAGCGAGACAAGATCAGAGCCGAAACAAATTAAATTCCGGGTGAGCGAAGACGAGTTCCAACGGTTGACGCTTATGGCGGATAACGTTGGAATGAGTGTGCCGGCTTTCGTGAAAGCCAAGGCACACGGGGTGAGAGTAAGACAACCGAAGATTGACCGAAAAGGAGCAATCGAGGTAGCGAAAGAATTACGAGCAATTGGTACCAATTTGAACCAAGTGGCAAAGTGGTGCAATGCTCGAAAGCAAGTAAGTGAACAAGAATTGGAACGATTAAATTACAACATTGAACAAATCAAAAAAGGATTGGAAAAGGCATGGCAACAATTAAGCTAGGTAGTACAAAAAATGCGAATGCATTATTGAGGTACGCTGAGAAGCGCTCAGAAGCCTCATGTGGTGTGAATTGTGATGTAGAGTATGTTAGGAGTCAAATGACGGCTACAAGGGAAATATGGGGCAAAAATGGGGGTGTACAGGCCCATCATGTTGTACAATCCTTTAAACCAGGAGAAGTGACTTCTGAGTTAGCAAATCAAATTGGGCAAGATTTAGCCAAGGAAATTGCAAAAGGTCATGAGGTAGCAGTTTATACGCATGCGGATAAAGACCATATACATAATCATATTGTCATCAATTCCGTAAATGTTGAGACAGGTAAAAAATACGTAGATAATGCGAAAAACCTTTATTTTATACGTGAGCAATCAGATAAATTATGTGAGCAGCATGACTTATCTGTTGTAAAAGAACCATCAGCAAAGCAACGTTATCATCAAGCTGAATATGGTCTTGCCAAACGTGGTGAAGTAAGTTGGAAAGATGAATTACGTCAAGCGATTGACCATGTAAAAGATAGAACAACAAATCTAGAAGATTTTAAGAAGCTATTGCAACAAAACTTTGGTGTTGAAGTGAAAGAACGTGGTCAATACTTTAGTTTTAAACATCCTGATGTAGGGCGGTTTGTAAGGGGAAAAACACTCGGCTTAGACTATGAAAGGGGTACGATAGAAAATGAGTTTAGCAGACAAATTGAATCAAGTAAAGAGCGACGAGTCGATGAAACTTATACAAGAGTTGCAGAAGAATCTAGAGGACAATCAGAAGTTAATGGATCTACTGAAGGGATACGTCAGCGTACAGATGGACAGGGATACCGATATGAAAATGGCAACGAGCAAAGAATTGATAGCGATGCAGAAAACAAGCGAGGAAATACAGAAGGAGATGCTTTTGATTTTAGAAAAGCAAAGTCAGCTCTTGAACGTGAACAAAGAAATCTTACTGAAGACTTTGGAAACTGGAAAGAGCGAGATGGCAGCAAGCAATCAACAAACAGTTCACCATCTCCAAAACATTCAAAACAACCTAAAAGGACAAATGGAAGAAATCAGGAAAGACATGGGACGCGAGATTCACAACATGAGCATAAAAGCACAAAAAAGATTACAAAAAGTCGAGGAAAAGAGCAATCAATTGATTTTGAACCTTAAAAAAGATACCTTAATGTATTTTTGGGTAGATGCTTTCAAATATGGATTAGCTACAAGTGTAGTTCTAATCCCCTTGTATTTCCTTATACGCTCTTTTTTTTCATCGATAGGGATGGAACTACCTTAAGTGATTAAAAACATTTTAGAAGAGTTTAAGAGTGGTTTTATTTAACAATAGATTTCATGTTATGATGAAAATAGAAAAACCGCCCATGCTTTGGACGGCTTGGCGGCTTTTCATAATAAGGTTGGAATCAACCAATATATACTCTATATACATTTTAACATATAAAAGTTGATTCCTTCCACTAAGGGAGAGAATTATTTTATGACAAAAGTTGTAGATTTTGGACAAGTTGAAAAAAAAGCAAAAGAAAGAGATAGCAAGATTAATAGCATTTATGAAAAACTTGAAGGTAGTGGTGGACTTTCTGAAGAAGAAAGAGCCATGATGTTACAAGTATTGAGTAAAATGTCTGGTGGAGAAGAATACTTCATTGGTAAAAAGAAAAAACCTACAGATCGGGTGAGATTTGTGCAGATAATTACTGATAATATTAATTATTTATGTAAAATTGGATATCTGACAAATGCTGAAAAAGCTTTTTTAATTGATTTAATACCATACATAGAATTTAAAACTAATATTTTAGTTGAATGTTCAGATGAAGATTCAGACGAAATAGATGCAGATGCAGCTACACCAAGTTATTTAGCAAGAAAGTTAGGAAAAGGTAGAAGTAATCTTTCTGTTTTAATGAATGGGTTATTAGAAAAGGGCATTTTAGCAGTTGCAGAATCAGGAATGACAACTGAAGATGGACGTATTTGTAGTTCTCGTACATGGTTTGTGAATCCTAATATTTTGTGTTGTTCTCCTAAAGATGGAGTAGATAAGGCTACTATGAAGATTTTTAAGAAGTCTCTTAGAAATTTTAGAGTGGATGGAGATAAGAAAAAACATAATTTACCGATTTATTTATTTTAGATGT
>NZ_JAJJBY010000066.1:0-10661 GCF_022625245.1 Bacillus sp. TL12
CATTGTTTATCCAGTCTTTTTTGTCAAATACTAACCTATTAATACTAAGTTTCCTATATCCTGTTCATAGATTTGTTAGTTGATTTTTTGATTATCTTGACTATAAACTTCAATAGTATATAAATCATTTTCAATCCATTTTTGTGCTTGCGGTGTTTTAAGTAAATTATCGATTTCTTTCTCAATCTTCTTTCCAAACTCTTTAGCCCCTGAATCAGTACTATTTATAGGAGTATATATAGCAAACGGGATAGATTGGTTCAATTCTATATAAGCCCGTATTGAAAAACCTTTGTATCCTTTTTTATGGAACAATTCTTCCACAATATAACTGGAAATATTGTCCCATCTGTTCTCTATTTTTACAATGTCCATATCTCTTTGACTAACATTTATAGTATAGGGTCTAATATATTGGCTCTTTAACTGAGTGTTAATATTCTTTTTTAATTCACTTGCATTTACTGTATCAGCTATTTCAAGTTCTACTATTTTTGTTTTGTCGTCCACGGTGGCACTAAGAAAGTCCTTTTTATCTACCGTGTCCATTACCGTGTCCATTACTTTTGAATCTTCACTTTTGGATTCTTCTAAATCGCTCTGTTGACATGCACCAAATAAAATAGCTAATACAAGAGGGAGAATTAACCCTTTTCTTTTTTTCATTTCAATCTCCTTTCTCGTGATTGCTTTGTTATATATTTGAGTCTTAGTTCGTAAAAAACATTATAAAAGTGTAATCGGTCTAATTACTATTTTCATATTTGGTTAGGTATTCTTCAAAGCAAACGAAAAACCTTCACTTAATTTTTACAGGATTGAAAAATTAATGTACACACTAATACTGTACTCTTTAATTTGTATTATGACTGTTATTAATTTCATTTCATTTTAGAGGGATATTTCCAATCATGTTTTTTCTTAGAAACATTCGAATGACTTTCTCTCTTTTGATTTTGCTTTTCTATATTTTTTAACGATGTATGCATTTGTTCCACTTGTTCTTTTACTTCTTTTAGTTCCAGTTTCATTTCCATAAGTAACCGTAGAATAGCGTCTCCTTTATTCATTGCAACATACCCCTTTATCTTTCTATTATTTCTTTTCGATTAACTGAATTTGAAAAATATCTGACTCCGTTATACCCAACATCTTCATTTCATCTTTAAAGTTTCGCCAAGACTCAATTTTAATGGATTTTGTACTTTTATCCCTCAATGTGTACACTCTTATGTACTGTAATTCCTGTTTCTCATTTCTTTCCACTTTGTCTTCCTCCGTTACTTTTGATTGATGTAATCATAGTATCTTTTTAACGAAAGTTTAGACTTAAAGCCTACTTCTTTTATAATTTCTTCCTCTGAAACATGATGCTCAATAAGTCTTAAGATGAAAGTGTTCCGTAAGTGTTGCGCTGAAATACCTTTACGTAAATTTGCTCGAGCAACTTCAAGTCGAATCATCTTTTGAACAGCAATTTCTGTTAAAGCTTTTGGTGCATCATTTTCATATACCCAACGAAATGTATTTCGAGTATAATCGAATGCCACAAATAGTGAATCAGTACTATGATATTTTGGACGAACAGGTTCAGGAATGATTTTGTAATAGCCAAATAATCGCTTTTTATCATCTTCACTTAATACAATCGTTCTTTTTATCCCTGTCATTCCTGGAAATGTGATTGAATTGTTCTCAAAATGAACATGCTTCATTTGTAATCCCACAAGCTCTTGTAGTGATAGTCCATAATTCAGAAGGAAATGTACAATAGAAATGTTTCGATCCTGAAGTATAGGACGAACGGCACTTTGCCTCTCGGTTAATCCGTCCAATGAGGTTAAAATATACTGTAACCTTTTTTCTTCCTCTTTCGAGATAAAGTCCTCATCACGTAACGCGCGATTTGGTTGAATACTCAATTGCATCTCTTCTAACGGATTTGGCAGTTGTAAATACTGATACAGTCTATTTAAGACAATATAGACACGATGCATTGTTTTATCAGAGTACTGTCGTTGCTGTTTTAAATCATAGAAATACGCTTCATAATCATCTGTACCAAGCGTCGTCCATATATTATGTAGGGGGAGTTTTTTAGATTTTTGCAACCAATGACCAAAGTTTTCAATATCATAAACATATCGTTTAATTGTAGATGGCTTTCTCCCTTTATTTAATAAAAAAGAAGCAAAATGTTGTACTGTATCTTGGAATTCTGTTGTTGGCATAACCCTATCATCCTAATTTTTCTTTTAGTATATCAAATTTTACAGTTATGCCACCTACCCATTCAAAGTATGCAAATAAAAAAAGATAAGACCAGGAACCTCGGTCTTATCTTTAGCATAAGGAGAAAAAATAGGGTGATAACCATCACCTTTTCATTATATTACATTAATTGCTAATTTTGAATATTATAACTAAAAATAGTAGTAATATCTATATTGAGAAATTTATTACTAATTCGTTTTAAGTTCCAAAAGATACACCTTTTGGCACTGTTAAAATTTCATGAAATATCAGTTCCAAAACCTCAAAAATCCAATTTTGAAACGTTTCTAAAAAATAGACACCTTTTGGAACTGACTTGTTATAATATGTATTATAGGGGTCACCATATCAAAAAAAGAAAATTGTACGTTTAGACACAATTTGGACACAATTTAACCGGTCCCCTGTACGTTAAGGAACCGGTTTATCAATTTACTGCTTTTTTATAGGTTTTTTGTCTCGTAATGGCCTTAAATTATTAAAATTCGTTTTTTGATTTAGGTTCCACACATAATCACCTGTCAAAGTAATATGTTCCCAGCCGAGTGGAGATATATGTTGTAAATATTCTTCTGGAATGTCTACTCCTTTTGCACGTAAAGCATCAACCGCACGTGAGATATATACCGTATTCCATAATACAATTGCTGAAATAAGAAGTTGCAAACCACTCGCTCTATGTAATTGATCCTCATAAGAACGATCACGAATTTCCCCTAATCGATTAAAAAATACAGCTCGAGCAAGTGCATGTTTTGCTTCACCTTTATTTAAACCAATCTGTACACGTCTTCTAAGCTCAGGACTCTGCAACCATTCTAATGTATATAAAGTTCTTTCAATCCTTCCTATCTCACGCAAAGTTACAGATAAGCTATTCTGCCTTGGATAGGCCGCGAGCTTTTTGAGAATAAGAGAAGCTGTGACTGTTCCATTACGAACAGAGCTAGTTAATCGTAATAAGTCATCCCAATTTTCTCTTATTTTCTTTGTATGAATTGTTCCACCAATCATAAATTCTAGATACAGTTGATTTAAAGGCTTTTCAAAAGTATACATTTTATTTTTACTAAACGTTTTAATTCTAGGAGCAAATCGAAATCCCAACATATGACACATGGCAAAGACATGATCTACAAATCCTGCTGCATCCGTATAATGTTCTTCAATTTTCAAATCTGTTTCATGATATAGTAGGCCATCAATAATATGTGGCGCTTCTTCTGAAGAACTAATAACTTGTACATAAAATGGGGCGTATTGATCTGAGATATGTGTATAAAAACTTAATCCTGGATCCCTACCATGCTTTGCATTTACTTGTGCCAACGGACTAGACTGGCCACCTGCTCTAAAGAATTGTCCATCAGAAGAGGAAGTCGAACCATCTCCCCAATGAGAAGAGAACGGGTATTTATGTTGAAAATCAGTAATCGCTCCAAGAGCTTTGGAGTAACTTTCATCCCTTATATACCAATCGGATATCCAAGCTAATTGTGTATAAGATATATTTGGACATGCATCTGCCATTTTTGAGAGCCCAAGATTAATTCCATCAGCCAAAATAGCTGCGAATAATACGGATTTATCCTTTGGCTCAGTTTGGGTATGAAGATGAACAAAATGTTTGCTAAAATGTGTCCAGCTATCTACTTCTACCAATAGTTCTGTTAATTTAATACGCGGTAATACACTATAAATAAGTCTAGTTAGATCTTCGACCTCATCTGGAATCATTTTCTTTAAAGATGCAATTTGTATTTTATCTGCATAGACTTCAACATCTGGCAATAATTGATTTTGAATTAAATGATTTACCTTAGAGAGTTGCTCTTCCATTAACTCAAATCGTTCCTGTAAATACTGATCTATATTGGTTGGAATTGTTAGTGGAACTTGTTTTTTCTCCTTTAATTCATTCCATTTTTCTTGGGGTAAAAGATACTCTTCAAAATCCTTGTATTGTCTACTTCCTACAACCCACATATCCCCAGAGCGAAGATGATTACATAATTCTGAAAAGATACCGAATTCATAGTAATGACGATCAATACCATTTTCTTTGATCACATGCTTGAACCATTTCGATTTAAGAAAATCCATCGGAGCTGTTTCGGGGACTTTTCTTTTTCCTGTTTGGTTCATTTCTTTCAACATCTCTAGAGCCTGAAATAAAGTATGGCTCGCTTTAGAGGCTTTAAATACATACGTTCTTAATAATCTAGGTGCAAACTTCCGAAAATGTCCATAATGATTATCTAGTAGATCTAAATAGTCAAATTCTGCTGGTCTGGCTAGTTCTTCAGCCTGTTCCACTGATTGTACAAATTGCTCCCATGAAATGATAGATTGTAAAGATTCAAATGGGTCTTGTTCTAACTCTTTTGCTTCAATTAAAGCCTTCCCAACTTTTGCGTATAAGCGAACCTTTTCATTAATCGCTTTTCCGTCCTTTTGAAAATGTTCCTTATGTTTCTTTTCTCCACGATTAAACATTCTACCCATTAGTTTCTCAAGCATCTCTATTCCTTGATCTGTTAAAAAAGCATATATATGAATGAGAAAGGCCATAAGAGTTGCATGTCGTTTGAGCTCATGAAACCTGGATAAATGTTGATTGGAATAACGTGATCCTTCACGTGCCATCTGTAGCAATCGATTCTGATGCACTTCTCTGCCGTTATCTAAAGGTAAATTTAATTTTTGGATAAACTCTATTCGATCCATAATCTTGTGAAAACTTTTAACAGAAACAACACCTGAAGGCTGTCGAAGCCATGATAAATACGAAAATTTGTATCCTTTTCCTACACTTAATAATTTGTCTAATTGCTTACATTGAGAAGAAGTAAGATTTCTTGTTAATTGTTTGAAGATCCGTCTATGTGCTCGTTCACGTATAGCCCATGCTAAATGTTCAATGGCATATATGGCTGGTAGGATGATTTTTCTTTTTCTCATTTCTGTAATCAATGCTTCTACTAAAAGATGTCCTTGATCTGTTTTCATTGCCATAGGAAGAAGCCAACGTGCTAGCTCTCGATATTCTTTTAAAGTAAACGTCCGAAACCCTAATGTATTTCTGATTTTACTCAAATGTTCTCGCCGAGTTGCATCACGCCCACGTGCATAGTTCTGTATAGCTGAAGGTAAAATCCTTAATTGTTTAGCGATCGTATGTACAATAAAATCTGGAACTTTTTCACTCGCGGATAATGGTCTACCAGGAAAACGTAAATAAGCAATTTGTATCGCAAAACCTAATCGATTGGCTGCTCCACGTTGTTTGTTTATTATCTGTAATTCTTCATCAGATATTGTGTAATAGCGTACGATTTCTCGCTTATTCATAGATTCAGGAATCCCATAAAAATATTCTCTTTGTGATACTGTAAGAAGTTCTCTAGTTTTCAATCTTCCATCCCCTTTACATGCCCAAAACAATTAGATAAATTTAATTGCTTAATGTAAGTATACTAGTTGCTCTGTCATACGCTTAACACTAAACTGACCACTAATATATATACAATACCTTTCTATACAGAATAAAAATGATTACATATGTCTACATTAAATTGTTTGAAAAATAAAAACTGTAACGTTTGACTGTACGCTTTTCTGTATGCTATTATTTATCTAATTTACATAAAGGGGCGAAAGTCATTGGGAACCGATATCGAATCGGAGAGGTGGCGGAGCTGGCTCAAGTTTCGAAAAGAACCATTGATTATTATACGAATTTAGGCTTATTAGAAGCGAAACGTTCTAATACAAATTATCGGTACTACGATGAATCAGCAGTAAATCGATTGAAGTTCATTGAAAAATGCAAACAGTTAAATATGCAACTCAGTGAAATTAGAAAAGTATTAGATAATCAACAAAACCAAACAGTAGCAAACCATAAAATTGCAGGACAAGTGAGTGATGTATCGAGACATCTTCAACAATTAGAATATGAATTAATGCATTTGAAGCCTCTACTGGATAGTCTGACAGAAGAGCAAAAGAAAATCTATATGAAGGGGTTATCCGGTCAAGCAACGACAATGATTCAAACACTTGTTTTATTTTTAAGTTAAAGGGGAAATGAAGCGATGCTATTTCACCCAATGGATTTTTTGATTTTGATTGCATTCGGCTTATCCATATGGACACAATTTAAAGTAAAAGGAAACTTTAATAAATGGTCTGAAGTAGATGCTTCCTCAGGACTCAGTGGTGCTGAAGTGGCACGGAAAATTTTAGATAATAATGGATTATATTACGTGCCAGTTGAAGTTGTTCCAGGAAGACTTTCTGATCATTATGATCCTACAGTTCGGGTCGTAAGGCTATCAGAAGATGTGTACTATGGTCACTCTATTGCCTCTGTATCGGTTGCTGCGCATGAAGTCGGACATGCAATTCAACATGATCAATCGTATGGATTCTTAAGCCTTCGACATAAAATGTTTCCTGTTGCAAACATTGCGTCAGGAATTGCCCCATTTTTATTACTGGGTGGATTTTTATTTCAAGCCTTCTCATTAGTTGGACTTGGTATCATTTTCTTCTCGGCAGCAGTTGCATTTCAATTAATTACGTTGCCGGTAGAATTTAATGCAAGTGCTCGTGCAAAACGCTTGATGCTTGCAGAAGGAATGATTTCTAGCCAAGATAAAAAAGGTGTGAATAAAGTATTAGGGGCCGCAGCGTTAACATATGTAGCTGCTACACTTATCTCAGTATTAGAGCTTTTAAAATATGTCATGATTTTCTTTCAGGGAAATGACGAAGACTAAAAATATACAAGAATGATTTTTATAGGAGGTGGATCCTTTAGTTTCGATAGAACTAAAGGTATTAGTTGGAAATATTGAATTTGGTGATGGTAGCGGTTTTAATCGCTTTTACAGGTTTTTTCGTAGCAGTAGAATTTGCGATTGTAAAAATTAGAAGTTCGAAAATTGACCAATTTGTATTAGAAGGTAGAAAGGGTGCCTTGGCTGCCAAAAAAGTAACATCAAATCTAGACGAATATTTGTCAGCCTGTCAATTAGGAATTACAGTCACAGCGATGGGATTAGGTTGGTTAGGTGAACCAACCATTGAGCGAATCTTGCATCCTTTGTTTGAAAAATGGAATATCAATCCTTCTATTGCAGGTATTTTATCTCTTGGTATTGCCTTTACTTTAATGACATATCTGCATGTTGTAGTAGGAGAATTGGCACCTAAAACATTCGCAATTCAAAAAGCTGAAAAAGTGACATTATTACTCTCTACCCCACTTATTTGGTTTTACAAAATTATGTACCCGTTCATTCGATTGTTAAATGGGTCTGCACGAATGTTAACTGGGCTATTTGGTTTAAAACCAGCATCTGAACATGAAGTAGCACACTCAGAAGAAGAGTTACGTCTTATTCTTTCAGAAAGTTATGAACGTGGAGAAATTAATCAAGCAGAGTATAAGTACGTGAATAACATTTTTGAATTTGATAATCGTCTTGCAAAAGAAATCATGGTTCCTCGTACAGAAATCATTGGTTTGCATGAAGATGATTCTTTAGAAGAACACATTAAAACGATTCGAAGTGAAAAATATACGCGCTACCCTGTATTTGGAGAGGATAAAGACGAGATTATTGGTATGGTCAATGTAAAAGACTTCTTTATCCGATATATCAATAAGAGCACAGAGCCATTTGATACAATTCGTTCTTATACACGTCCAGTTATTCAAGTAATTGAGACAATTCCAATCCATGATTTATTGTTAGAAATGCAGAAGAAACGTATTCCATTAGCGGTATTATATGATGAGTATGGTGGTACGGCAGGTATTGTTACGATTGAGGATATCCTTGAAGAAATCGTCGGAGAAATACGAGATGAATATGATGAAGACGAGCGTGCTCCAATTCAACATATCAGTGAAACTCACAAAGTTGTAGATGGGAAAGTGCTGATAAATGAACTGAATGACTTACTAGATTTACATTTAGATGATAAAGATGTTGACACCATTGGTGGTTGGGTCATGATGCAGAATTATCATATCCAAGAAGGAGAGTTTGTAGAAGCTGAAGGATATGAATTTAAAGTTATTTCTAAAGATACACACCACATTAAACAAATAGAGATTCAAAAAGTAAAAGAAACAAAACAAGCGGTAACAGAATAGTTGCCGTTTGTTTTCTCAAAATAAAAAACTATATTATAAGAAAAAAGGGAGAAATAAAATGTTTAAAAAGATTTTGGCCAAATTCGGCAAAGGTGCCGCTACAGTGGATTTGCGTTTTGAAAACCGCTCTTATTCTGCTGGAGAAACACTTCACGGAGAAGTTTTGATTCAAGGTGGTGAAGTCGAACAAAAAATGAATAGTCTTGCGGCCCGATTTATGATGAGTGTTGTGACAAAACAAGGTTCTGTTACTCGTGAGGTTGCAACAATTCCTTTGGACGGAGCCTATACGATTCTTCCAAAAGAACAAAAAGTAATTCCATTCTCTTACGACATTCCAAGAAATTTACCTGTATCTAGAGGTGGAATTTCCTACTATTTTGATACGCACTTAGACATCGAGGGTGGTGTAGACCGAACTGACTTTGATCGTCTTGTCGTTGAAGCACCAAAGGAAGTACAAAACATTTTTTATGCATTTAATCGATTAGGATTTCAGGAGAAATCTACATCTGGTAAGCTAGATACATACGGACAAGAATTTGCCTTTTTCCCACGAGAAGAGTTTGTGAATGACGTAGATGAAGTAGAGATTCGTTTTGCTTATGAAGATTCGGGAATTCACATTTGGATGGAAGTTGATTGCCGAACTAGACATGGAGAAATGGAAGCAAAACGTGAATTTTTCATTGAAAAAAATGTATTACAAGAAATACGTGAAATAGCTAATATTTTAAAAGAGTATATAACAGAAATGGTGAATAATCCGTATGCATATACACAACCATTTTCTTATCAAACACAACAACAATATGGGCTGTCCCAACATAGTGGTTCAGGAAGAAGTCCAATTGCGGGCATGGTTGGTGGCTTAGCTGTCGGAATATTAGGTGGTATGTTATTAAATGAACTAATGGATGAATTAGGTGTAGACGAGATGGTGGAAGAAGCAACCGAAGAAATTGGAATTAATGAAGAAGAATCATTTCTAGGAGATTTCTTTGGGGACAGCGATGATGAGTAATATTATAGACTAATATTTTACAAAGCCTCTAACTTTATACATAAAGTCAGAGGCTTTTAAAATTTTTTAGAGTACTACATTGATGAAATTTTATAACTTTTAGCTTTATGTTATTTTAAAATATAGCGTAATTTTCTTTAAAAGCTAAATGCGTGGGTCGTGCCAGAAATTTAAAGAGAAGTGATCATTTTCTTGATATGCTTCAAATTCATACCCTTTTTCCTTTAACCCTTTTATAATGGCTGGTACGGCTGCAACAGCTTGAGGGTGAATATCATGCAATAATATGACCTCTTTAGGCCTAGTCGCACCAATAATTACATTTTGAGCAATGTTCACTGAAGCTGTCTCTAGTGGTAGATTATTATATTTCCAATCTAAAGAGTCAATTGTCCAATCCCATACTTTCAAACCACTTTCAAACACTTTATTACGAAGCGCTTCATTTAGTCCAGGAATGGATCCATATGGAGGCCTAGTCAATTGTGGTTTCTCATCAATGATATCTGCTATTAAACTTTGATTTGTCTTCATTTCATTTACATAGTCCCCATTTGTGTATAATTTTTTAAAATCATGAGTCATACTATGCATACCAACGTAATGCCCTTCACTTTTTTCACGTTTTACTAAATCAGGATATGCTTTTACATTCTTACCAGTTAAGAAAAAGGTAGCTTTTGCATCATATTGCTTTAATATATTCAATAATTCAGCTGTATATTTACCAGGTCCATCATCAAATGTAAGATATGCAACTTTTCTTACTTGACCATTAAATTGATTAGGAGCTGGTTTACTTAATTCCACTTTGGGCTGTTCGCTTGCAAGCTGAATTGGATTTTCTTGGTTTGCTACATCTCTTGCGTGTGATGTTGTGGATTGAAGCACAAAATAAATACAGACTACTACTATGGCTAGCGTCAGAATTGATATTAAGAATTTTTTGGTTTGAAATATTGTTTTCACTCCCTATATTCCTTCCTCTATCTATCAGCAATATTTTCTTTAAATACAATTATACCAAATTACATCTGGTACAAAAGAAACGTTCGCATTTACCATAATTTCAATTATTTTACTAATTAATTCGAAATATATTTTTCTTTCGTATGTCGTTTACAAAGGTATACTTTTATAGACATACCAAGGACTCACTAGATATTTGAATACATAGTAATGAAAAGTGAACCA
>NZ_JAJJBY010000067.1:0-9603 GCF_022625245.1 Bacillus sp. TL12
GGTGTTATAAAATTCTTAAGTTGATGGGCATGTTTCCGTACCTCTTATTGAGATATTTCACTTTCCTTAGTTGGATGCCTAATGGCATCCTTTTTTCTTTTCTCAATTCTTCAACTGCTATAGGATAAGCTGGATTCTTATCGGTCGTCATGACACGAGGCTCAGAAATATGAAAAGACTGCAAAATTTTCTTGAAGAATCGCTTTGCAGCCTTGTGGTTTCTTGCTTTGCTTAGGTAAAAATCGATGGTACTTCCTTTCGAATCGACAGCACGATACAGGTACATCCATTGACTGTTTACTTTGATATATGTTTCATCGACTCTCCAGGAGTCATTGGTTTGTTTGAGATGACGACGGACTCTTTTGTCTAATTCAGGACTATACTGATGCACCCAACGCATAACCGTTGTATGAGCAACGATTATGCCCCGTTCCGCCATCATTTCCACCAAATCACGAAAACTTAGATTGTACCGTAGGTACCATCTTACCGTTAATAAGATAAGATCAGGCTGATAGTGTTTCCATTTAAACAAATTTTTCTTTTCCATACCGAGCACACACTCTTTTAGAGTAATAGTATGAGTATGTCCAAGACTTAGAGATTACTTGCAATTGCCCTGAAGTTTTTGCACCAGAACCTAAAATCTTTTCTTGTATCTTCATAAAATCAATTTTTAAAAATTTCTATCTCCTGGATAAAATTCTAAATTATAATATTCTTTTAGTTTGTTATAACGTATAATCTTACATATCATTAAATTCATTTTAAAGGAGATGAAGAAATTGTTTAAAAAATTCGGTATAGGAGTATTTTCTACAGCAATTGTATTAAGTGCCAGTATAGGTTTTTCAGGTATTGTATCAGCAGATAGTCCATCATTAAAGGAAAAGGAGAAATCTTATATTTTAAATATGGATTTTGAACACAATTCAAGTATAGAACCTCTTAAACCATGGCCATATGGCGATATAAAATACAATATTGAAGATCATGCAGGAGTAAATAATTCTAAAGGACTTCATTTAAAGGCATCATACGGTGGAGGACTTGTTGGAACCATAACTTTGAAACCTAATACTACATACATACTGTCTACATCTGGAAAAGTAAATACTCCTAGTTCAGAAGTATGGGTATCAGTAAATGTTAATGGACGCGGCATAGCTAGTTTGGGATTTAATTCCTCACAGTATGAGCAAAAATCGTTTGAATTTACTACTCCAAACTCTATTAATTCAAGTGAATTCTACATTTATCATCTTGCTGGGTTCAACTTTGATGTCAATCTTGATGATATCGTACTAGTTGAAAATATCAAACTTGATGACACAATTTCACCTGTTACAACTGATAACGCACCAACAGATTGGGTGAATAAAGATGTTACCGTTAACTTAACTGCAACTGATAATGATGGCGGATCTGGTGTTGCTTCCACTTATTATCAACTAGATAATGGTTCCACACAGAGTGGAAATGAAATCAAGATTTCTGATGAAGGAGTCCACACTCTAACCTATTGGAGCGTAGACAACGCCGGAAATACTGAACAATTTCATACAAAAACAATTAAACTAGATAAGACAGCTCCTGTGCTAAACATCAGTTTAGACAAAACAACAATATGGCCGCCTAATCATAAAATGGTTCCGATTACAGCTACAATTAATGCTTCTGACGATACATCAGGAATCAATTCAGTAGTGTTAACATCCATTACTAGCAATGAAACACTTCAATCTGATGATATTCAGAATGCAAATTATAATAAACCTATTAGTGGATCCACTGACTCCTTTGAACTTCGTGCAGATAGACTGGGAAGTGGAAATGGACGTATATACACTGTGACATACACTGCTATGGACAACACAGGGAATGTGACAACCAAAACAGTTACTGTAACGGTTCCTCATGATCAATCAAAAAAAATTAAGTAGAGGTACCGCCAGCATTTTTGAAAAAAAACACACTAAGTAAAAAATACAATGAGCTGTCCATATGGACAGCTCATTTACATAATTCTTGATATCGGCAGTCAATGTATCTATAAGCCTACAAAAACCCCTTACAATTAATCGTATCTGAAATCATATGTCTCTTCAGGAACATTTAATGTATGTCCGTTAATGATTACTGTATCATTGTCTTTCCAGACAATCTTTGCCGTATCCTCTCGGTAATTCCAATACACATTCTTTGTCTTGAAATATTTACGATGATTAAATACTAACTCTCCTCTAACAGCAAAACTCGTTGTTGCTCCGCCGCTTGTTACGTAAGCTTTAAATGTATATGTTCCGTCAGGAGACTGTTTTTCAGCAATCTTTTCACCTGTGGGTAGTCGATCCATACTGAAAAACGCCCAATACACTCCGTATACGAACAAACCAACTATACAAAATAATACAATTAACGATTTTCGTTTGGTTTTCTTAATTTCTTTCTCAATTTCTTTCTTTGTAAAATTCATGTTTTAGCTCCATTTAATGACTTTTATACCAAACCCCTCCCAATTTGGAGAGAGGTATGATCGGTTTTCAATATTTTTTCTTTTTAAGTCGGTAAAGTCCTATTAGACTGGCTCCTGCTGCAATAATAATCATAACGATAGAGATGCTTAGGGCAACAATTTTATTGGGAATCAACCTAGCAGAGTTTGCCCAAAGTAAGGAAATGGTTGACAGCCATGCTAGACCAATAATATAATTCCAACCTGTTTTTTTTGTCATAATTTGTTCACCTCTTTTTTCCTAATTGTACCATTTGGAAGAACCAATTTGTTTAGATTTTTGAATGTATATTCTGTACATGCTTGGTTAACATAACGCATCATTATTGGTAGCAAAGACAAGGTGGAATCCTACTCTCACAAGGGATCCTCCTTTTTTTGTTCTATGACTCTATTCATTTTTTTATACATTCCTATCCTGGCGTGGGTTTTAGGATTCTTGTTTGTTACTGGATTAGCTAAAAAACTGTATAAAATTCTGCATGCTCTTAGTGTGGTTTTTTTCCAAAATGCTGGCGGTACCCCATGCCCATCAAGCCAAGAAAACAAGTCACCCCCAAAACGATAAAATAGGCTTCTTTGTTACAAGAAGGTCTAAAATTTAGTTCTGAGGTGCTGCAAAATTTTAACTTGATGGCGATGGAATCATTCCCTGTCTCCTTTACATTTTTTAACGGGTGAGAAAAAATTATGTTTTAGAATTATTGTTTTGATTGATTGGTATATGTCCAATAAATATAGCGCCTTTTATATAATCATTTTTTGCTATTAGATCCCCGCCATGCACCTTGAAGCCATGTTTAGCAATTGTTAATCCAAGACCGGTTCCGCCTGTCTTACGATTTCTCGAATATTCTCCCCGATATAAAGGCTTGAATATATGCGGTAATATATCTTTGGGTATACCTTCACCGCTATCTTTAATTATGATGGTCATTTCTGTTGCAGAAGTTTCTAAGGCTATATCTACTGAACCATTTTCAGGAGTATGCCGAATTGCGTTGCTTACTATGTTATCTATGGACCTGGTCAACAAAGAGGGATTGCCTTGCAACATCAGAAGATCTTCAGGAACTTCCAGAGTAAGATTGATGTTCCTTTCATGAAGCTCTAAATCATAACCTTCCGCTATGTTTTTAATTAATTTTTTAAAGTCAATCATTTGGAACTCTGGCTGGGTGCCCAAATAATCAAGTTTTACATATTGGAATAAATTCGAAACCAGTTCTTCCAACAAGTCTGCTTTATTTTTACAAACTTTAATATACTTCTTTTGTTTTTCAGGAGTATCGGCAATCCCCTTTTCTAACCCTTCTAGATATCCTCTTATAGAGAATAAGGGGGTACGCAAATCATGTACAATTGAAGCGATAAACATTTTTCGATCTTCTTCCATTTGCGCCTTTGAAGCCAGTAATTGCTGCAGCTCTTGTTGCATAAATTTAAAACCGTCTGTGACAGCGTTAATTTCTTTAATTGGTGAAGAAGGTAAAACAGACGAAAATTCGTTACGAGATAGCGACAAAGCTGCTCTCTCCAATAATCTAAGAGGGCGCAGTATCATATTGTTAGTAACTATGCTGCAGAAGAATAAGACAAGGAAGAATAGAGATATCCAGATAATGAATCCACCCCACTCTTGTAAAAATGCATTTTTTGGTTCATCTATCCCTTCGGCAGCCACTGGGGGAGTATGCCGTACAAAAATGGTGCCTGCAGCCTTTCCTTCTTTATAGACCGTTTGTTTTTCAAAGGTTGATTTAGATAGACTGATACTGTAGTTTTCTTTTCTGTGAACGTCTTCCTCCAAGGATGCATTTACATTGGTAAATACTTTTTTATCAACAGAATCGAATAGAATAAGTTCCAAATCTTTATTTGCTAAATCTTTTTTTATTTTGTTTTGCCATTCTGACGTTGACCATAACTCCGGTTTCATCAGAATAGTTTGTTCTAACCATTCTTGTATGTTATTCTTGCTAGTTTGATTATCTTCATGAGGAACGGGAAAATAGCGATCATACATATTGGACGCAAATTTAGTTCCCAAAAAGGGGATAAGCGTCAGTAATAATAAGGTAATGACAACCCATTGGCGTATAGAAAGTTTACTGCCCATGCTTTAATCCCTCAAACTTGTAACCAACTCCCCAAATGGTATGAATCCATTGAGGATGGGCTGGGCAATCCTCTATTTTGTCCCGAATCCGTGCAATGAATACCCTGACAGAATGCGAATCGCCATAATTTTCTTCCCATATCTTGCTAATAAGCTGTTCGTGAGTAAACACTTGCTTAGGGTGGCTAGCGAAAAACTCTAGTATGTCGTATTCCTTGGATGTTAAAGGAATCTGTTCATTCTTTTTCCAGACTTCATGGGCCCTGGTATCGATTTTTAAATCTCCAAAGTCCAGTATGTATGTTTCAGGATGATTCTCCTCTGTATGGGGCACATGAAATCTTCTGCGCACAGCCTTGATTCTGGCGATAATTTCTCCAGGGGTAGCCGATTTTACAATATAGTCATCCGCTCCCAGGTTTAGCCCTCTAATTTTATCGATATCATCTTGTTTTGCGCTTAAGAATAAAATAGGCACGTTGCTAATTTTTCGTATTTCTTTACAAACAGTAAATCCATCTATATTTGGCATCATAATATCCAATAAGATACAATCGATCTTTTCGGATTTTAAGATGTTCAAAGCTGTTTCTCCATCATAGGCAGCAAGAACTTTGTATCCGTCTATTTCGAGAAAATCTTTTAATAAATCTACAATCTCTATTTCATCGTCTGTAATTAAAATTGTTTCTTCCATATAGCCTCGCTTCCTTTCCCTTCTAGCGAAAAACTCTTATACCACTATATTAATCCGAAAAACGAAATTTTTTAATATGTTTGATGAAAGTTTAATGTTTTATTGATATTTCATTGATACTTTCATGACAGTTTATTTAGTTCTTTCTTATACAATGGCAATAACTAAAAAAAGGAGGGCATTAATTATGTCATTTGTATTAGAAGCAAAATCGGTAAATAAGATATATGGCACAGATGATAATCAATTTTATGCATTGAAAAATATTGATTTGCAAATACAAAAGGGAGAATTCGTAGCAATTATGGGCACAAGCGGCTCCGGAAAATCTACCCTGTTGAATCTTTTATCCGGATTGGATAAACCCACATCGGGAGAAATCCTTCTCAACGGGCAAGATATTACAAAAGCAAGGGATGCGGATTTGACGAGAATACGTTCTGAAAATATCGGATTCATATTTCAATTCTTCAACTTGCTTCCAGTTTTAACAGCAGAGGAAAATGTAGCGTTACCCCTGCTCCTTTCCAGGAAAAGCAATCTTGAGACAAAAAAGAAGGCAAGAGAGCTGCTGAATTTAGTTAGAATCGGACATTTAGCTGCTACTTACCCACCTAATATGTCAGGTGGGCAACAACAACGTGTAGCCATTGCAAGAGCATTGATTACAGAACCAAAAATCATACTGGCTGATGAGCCAACCGGAAGCTTAGATTCTAAAACAAGTAAAGAAATACTTGGAATTTTGCGGTACTTCTGTGATAGTCTACATCACTCAATGGTCATGGTAACCCATGATGCGAACGTTGCCTCTTATGCACACCGCATTGTTTTTATGGAGGATGGCCAATTGATTGATGAATTGAAAGTAAAAGGCAAACAGAAAGAGAATAAACAAATCGTTATGGAGATTACAAATAGAATTGAAGGTGTTCTGTCATGAAAATGCCAAGTATCTCTTGGAGATTTTTCACCTCTAAAAAAGGGCGGAGTTTCTTTTCTGTTTTAGGTATATCTTTAGGGGTTATGATGTTAATCATTTCTCAGATTTTGCTTTATACAGTAGAAAAATCAAATGAGAAGTCTGTCAAACAAAAATTTGGAAACTATGATATGTTAGCAGGTTATCAAACGAACGAATTTCAGCTGTCTAAACAAGATATCTCTTTTATCGATGCGGTTCCTGGTGTTGTACAGAGCAGTCCTTTGTTATATCCTTATTTAGGAAAAAATAATCCGCAATCTGAATTATTGGAAATGCCTACGTATGTCGGATTAAAAGATGATTCGCTATCAAAAGAGCATCCTTTTCTGAACATTGGAGAGGGGGCATTTCCAAAACAGGATGAGGTAGTGCTGCCTGTCCGCTATTTAAAAGCGCAAGGACTAAAAATAGGATCAATCATCGAAATGCCTTTCCCCCCTAACGGCAAGAAAAAGGTAAGAGTTTCAGGAACATTTAGCCAAAAGGAGAAGCTGGATTACATTGCTTTATTTGATTACGACTGGCTCAGTCAAGCAACCTCTAATGAGAATAAAACTACGGTAGTTATGTTAAAACTTTCAAGCCGATCTTATATAGAAACTGTTTCAAAAAATCTAAAGGAAAAATTCCCTGATATATATGTTGATGGACGTAAGGGGATGGATAAAGAAAAAGAAAATATAGGTGGATTAAAACCCTTTATTTATATCCTGACCATCGGTTCCATTATTGGTAGTATTTTAATTGTAATCAGTACGCTACAAATGGCTATACAAGAGCGACAAAGAGATCTTGCGACTTTACGGCTCCTGGGAGCCCAAAGGGCCCAGCTCTTTACATTAATTTTAGTTGAATCACTGATTATCGGTATTTTAGCTTCTATAGTAAGTGTGGGCTTAGGAACACAAGCGGCATCTTTGTCTAAGGGATTTGTCGAACAACTCATGAATGTACACATATTCGAGATTATTATTCCGTGGAATTCAGTTATTATCAGCGCGATTGCAGGGATACTCTTAACGATTTTATCTGGTATCGTACCTGCTTACAGCGCAATGAAGCTTCCTCCGATTGCAGCTTATCGTCAAAGTGAACAAGTATCGGAACGTTTGAATCCATGGATTACAATCGGAGGTTTAGTCCTTCTCATCCTATCGTTCTTAATTGCGGCTTCAAATTATTTTTATTTGAATGGACCAAGTTGGGTGTACTTGCTGACAGGAGGAATATTTTTTATTTCCATGTTTCTGAATATTCCTCTCGTAATACGGATTATGGTTAAATTATTCACTTTGATTGCAAAACCAATATTAAGTTCAGAAGGATACATTTCGGGACAGAATGTTTTACGGCAAATGAAACGGAACATTCAAATTGCAAGCATCTTAGTCTTGGCTCTTATAATTGGATTTACAGGATATATGTTGTTTGGTTCTATAGTTCATCAAGCGGAACAAACAATTCGAAGCGAGCGCCTCACTAGTTATACAATTCTCTCGAGCGAATCATCACTTGAACCTGGATTTTCCTCGGAACTGGCTGATCAAGTGAAAAAAATTGACGGGATACAATCTATCACAGTTCCTACATCCGTTTTTGGGCTTACGTTAAATTTGGATCAAGATTATGCAAGGAAATGGAAAGGTCAACTATTTCATGTAAATGGCCAACAACAGGCGCATCTTAATTTAGGCGCTATGGACATGAAAACAGCATCTGAATTTAAACCTATCTACGTACTGGAAGGAACAATTGACCAAAATGCCCTGCGCAATAATGGAGTGGTAATAACAAAAGATATGAAAGATTTAGGATATAAATTAGGGGATACAATACAAATCGGACGGTATGACGAGGTATTAAAAGGCGATAAAGGGCATTCATTTCAGATTGTCGGGATTATTCGGAATATGCCGCTATCTCCTGATGATGAATATAAAATTTATACCGATGCCGTAAATTTAGAAAGATATTTTCACATCAATAAAATACAACAAATTCAATACAACATAATAAAGAAAAACAAGGCAAAGGATATTCAAAATAAAGTTGAAACCCTTTTGAAAAATCCAAGCTTTTCTAATACTGTTTTATACGATAGGGCACAAGAACTTCAAAAGTTGAAAACTCAAGCAACGCAGCGGATGCTCATTCTTCTCATTATTGTTATCTTAATGACTTCTATTGCATTCATTGGCTTAATGAACAGTATGGCAAGCTGCCTCCAAGAACGAAAGCGTGAATTTGCAGTGCTAAGAGCTATTGGAAGCAGAAAAAAACAAGTTGTTCGCTTAGCTCTATTGGAGGGGATCATAGTAACGATGTCCGGAGGGATTGTCGGCATCATTACAGGAGTAGCATTGGGCTATCACGTTTTGGCAGGTTTAGAAGCAGAGCACTACATTCTTCCAATCCCGCTTATTCTCATTGGATTGTTTGCAAGCCCATTAATAGGTGCTCTGTCAACTCTCTTCCCATCTATTTGGATTTCAAAAATGGATTTAATTAAAACTTTACGCGAAGATTGAAAATGTAAAAGCTGTCCAATTTATATATGGACAGCTTTTATGAATCGATGAATGTATAATGTTTCTGCTTTTTATAAAGATCTGCCGTGGGACTGGAGAATAGAGACGTTATAATGAGAAATGAGATTGTACACCAGAAACAAATAGTTTTAAAAGAGCAGCATTTTGTACAATGCTGCTTCGCACTGCGTAAACGTTGCTATCTTTCTTCCTTGCGAGCACGAATCGCCTCAACTTTTGTTTGAATTTCTACAGGGTCTTGCTTCATGCCCATCAGGCTAAGGACAGAGACTATCCTCAAAACGAAGAAAACGCTATTCTTTCAGGAAAATACTTGATGGTCTGACCCCATTTGGTGAGACAAATAAAAAACACCTAGACAACATGTTTCCTATAAGCTATAGGTGACATATTATCTAATTTTCTCTGAATCCGTTCATTATTATAGTAGTGGATGTATTCCTCCACAGTTTGTATTATACTAGCATTATTCGATTGTTTTATATTTTGCGCATAGAATCCTTCGGATTTCAAATGAGAATGAAAGGATTCTATGAGGGCATTATCATGGCAGTTTCCTGTATGAGACATGCTTGTGATAATGCCTTTTTCTTTGGCATATGTTTGAAATTGTTTTGATGGGTTCTGTTGCAAAGTTTTGTTAAGGTTAAGTGGTGCCAACAAAAAGTTGTACATTTTATGCGATTGTTAGTAACTCCTGTAATTCATTGTATGTCGAAAAACCGAAGTCTGAGC
>NZ_JAJJBY010000068.1:0-9094 GCF_022625245.1 Bacillus sp. TL12
AATTGAAGACTTCGTCTTTGTTTGTATATGACATGAAGTGTTTCTATCCCTTTTATCTCGCCAAAAACCAAACAGGGAAGTTTCAGCCAAATAAACCAATCACTCGGGCGGATATGGCATTTATGACTGCACGTATGTTTGCGCAATTTAATGTTTTTTCTCCTGAAAAATCGTTTCTATTTAACGGTGTTCCTAAACATTACTGGGCGAAAAGAGAGATTGAAATAGCTGTTAACTTAGGGCTAATGCAGGGATCCACTGAGAAAAGCTTTTCTCCTGAAGAATCAGTATCCCGTCAAGAGGCAGCCGTGATTTGAATCAATATGATATTTGGGCCTTTGTAGCAATGGCACCCTTTTTACGCAATAAGCATTAGCAGAAATCGCATCGCTAATAATAGTCTTTTTATGTCCATTAAAGAGGCAAAGCCCCCTCTTTACTTTGCCTCTTTCTTTCTATTTCTTATCTCCGAATCTGTCCATTCCCACGAATCACATATTTTGTGGAAGTCAATGCAGATAGACCCATTGGTCCCCGCACGTGCAGCTTTTGTGTGCTGATGCCGATTTCTGCGCCGAAGCCAAATTCAAAACCGTCAGTAAAGCGGGTCGAAGCATTATGGTAGAGCGCCGCGGCGTCGACGGACGTGAAAAACTTGCTGACGTTTTCCTCGTTCTCTGTAATGATCGCTTCGGAATGCATGGATCCATACGTATTGATGTGGTCAATCGCTTCTTCAACAGATGAAACCATTTTGACTGCCAGTGTGAGAGACAAAAATTCTGTTCCCCAGTCTTCTTCTGAAGCTGGTACAATGGAAGAATCAATTGTCAATACTTTCTTATCTCCACGCAGTTCCACTCCTCTTTCCTTCAAGAAAGAAAATAGCTCGGTACCGAATCGCTGCGCCCAATTCTCATGAAGTATAATTGTTTCAATTGCATTGCATACAGACGGACGCTGTGTTTTGGCGTTTACGATAATATCGAATGCCATCTGTTTATCTGCAGTTTCATCAATAAAAATGTGACAATTTCCTGCACCTGTTTCTAATACAGGAACAGACGCTTCGCTCACTACAGTATCTATCAACTGCTTGCCACCTCTTGGGATAAGAACATCCAAGTACTCGTTCAATGTAAACAGCTGCTTTGCGCTATCTCGTGATGTATCTTCAATAAGCTGTACGCTTTCTGGAGGCAAGTCCGTTTGTTTGAGGGCTCGGTGAATGACAGCGACAATGGCTTTGTTAGAATAAGTAGCGGAAGAGCTACCACGCAAGATCACCGCATTTCCTGTTTTTAAACAAATTGTGGCCGCATCTACCGTCACGTTCGGGCGCGCCTCGTAAATCATCCCGACAACACCAAGTGGAACGCGCATCTCTTGAATAGACAACCCATTCGGCCGTTTCCATGCGGTTACACATTCTCCGACAGGATCACGCAAATCAATCAGCTGCCGAATCCCCTCTGTCATATCAATAATGCGCTGTTCATTCAGCATGAGGCGATCGAGGAGAGAGATAGACATCCCTTTCTCTTTGCCTTGTTCGATATCGCGGTTGTTCTCCTCCAAAATATAGGGTGTCTCTACTATCAATTGCTCAGCAATCGCCGCGAGTGCCTTGTTTTTTTGATTAGTGGATTTGAGTACAAGTTCTCCAGCAATCTTTTTCGCTTTTTGTCCTTTTTCCAACACTTCTTTCATTTTCATTTCCTCCTTTTAAAGATTTAAAATATAAAACTTGAGGCGTGTTTAACTCTGACAACTTGGCACTACCATCCAAGACTCTTCTACATAGATATTAGGTGAATCAATCAGCTTTAAGACGGAGGACTCTGTTCTCTTCACTTGAACGAACCTTCTCTATTCTTAAAATGAAACCCAATTATCCCTATGAATGACTTCATAGCTATGTCTTTCACCTCGAGCCTGAACGTCGTGACTCTGCATACCTTTTATATCTTGTAATTCCTCTGTACTATATCTACATTGTCCTTTGCCTATCACGCGTCCTTGTTGTGTGATGACCTCCACGACTTCGCCTGCTTGAAAGAACCCAAACACATTGGTAACACCGGCAGGGAGAAGACTTTTTCCATGCTGAATGATGGCAGCGACTGCTCCGGTATCCACTTCAATTTGTCCACTGACAACAGAATGTAGCGCGATCCATTGCTTGTTCATCTTGATCACTTTTTGAGGAGCATTACCGATGTAAGTTCCATCACCTTTCCCCTTCAAAACATCTAAAAATTTATCCTGTCCACGCCCTGTTCCGATGAACACACTCACCCCAAGTGAAAGTGCGGTCTTTGCAGCATCGATTTTCGACTTCATTCCGCCAGTTCCAAGTTTTGATCCAGCATCTCCAGCAAGAGAAGCGATTTCCTCCGTAACTTCAGGGAGAAAGTAGTATTTTTTTGCGTCCGGATTTTTTTGAGGATTTCGGTCATACAAACCGTTCACATCTGTAAAAATTATGAGCATATCAGCTGATACAAGCCCGCTTACTAAAGCAGACAACATGTCATTATCACCAAATGTCAGCTCCTCTAAAGAAATAGAATCATTTTCATTGATTATAGGAAGAGCGGAACGATTTAGTAGCTCCCCTAAAGTGGCGTAAGCATTACTGTATTGTTCTTTTCTGGAGAAATCACTTCTCGTCAGCAAGAGTTGCGCAGTAACGATCTCATATTTGTGGAATTCTTCCGTATACGCCTGCATTAACAGACTTTGCCCAACAGCCGCGGCAGCCTGTTTTCCTTTTATTGTCACAGGTCGGCTAGGATACCCTAGAGCGGAAAAACCTGCAGCGACAGCCCCAGATGTTATCAGCAAAACTTCATGTCCTTCCTGTTTCAGCCGTGCCATAGCAGAAACGTGATCTGAAAGCTGTTCCTCAGAGATGCCACCATGATTAGCTGCCAAAGAACTACTTCCAATCTTCACAACAATTCGTTGTTTTTTCACTTTTGTACCTCCTAGTCTAAATTCAAAGTTTTTTGCAAATTTAGCTTCTATACATGCAGTTTGCAGCAATGTCTCTTCTCATCAATGCTGCCTATCTAGGAATAAAGAGCAAAATAAAAATGACCGCTTCGCCCTTAATAAAAAGGACGAAACGGTCATTGTTCCGCGGTACCACCTTCATTGATATAACTATATATCCACTTGGTGCCTATAACGCAGGCGTACGCCTAAACTTTCATTTAAGACTCAGGGATAGGTTCGATACTTTCTATACGAGGAATCTTTCAGCCGGTGAATTCCACTCTCTTGCGCAAGAGGACATATTTACTAGTTCCCTTCAACGATTTCCAGTTTGATTTTTATACATTATGCGATATAGTGCATCTTTGTGTCAAGAGATATTTTGAAAATTTAATAGGGTGACAAGTTTTAAGTATGAAATTATGTACACACTGTATTAACATCACCATGTCTAGAAAACATTTATATAACAATACCTTATCCCTTATTCATAAACATAAAACCTTTTAAACATCTCTTAGCGTACAACAAAGAGAGCTATTCATGTCAAAGCATACAACTTCCCTTTTTCTTTATGCGATTGATAGGATGTGTTGCTATTCCCCAACATGATTTTTAAGGTTACTGAGTGGTATATAACACAAAATATTTAATTATAGTGCATGTACTTATATAGTGTTGAATAAAATTGATTTCTTTATTTTTTGTATTGCAAAAAGTAATGCACTCTCTTAAAATGTTTTTTTATATTGTATGGGATATTATTAAATTTTTTCAGAATAATACTTTCAAACCAATAAAATTGATTTTAAAAGGAGCAAGATCGAGATATTATGGACAAACAAATTGGATTCATCGGGTGTGGAAACATGGGTATGGCTATGATTGGCGGGATGATAAACAAAAATATAGTGTCTTCAGATAAACTAATTTGTTCAGATTTAAACGTCATTAATCTAAAAAATGCTAGTGAAAAATATGATATAACTACAACTACTGACAACAATGAAGTAGCTAAAAATGCTGATATTTTAATTTTATCAATCAAACCAGACCTATACTCGTCCGTAATTAACGAAATAAAAGAGCAGATAAAAAACGATATAATAGTCGTAACTATTGCTGCGGGAAAAAGCATTAAGAGTACTGAGGATGCTTTCGGTAAAAAGTTAAAGGTTGTAAGAGTAATGCCTAATACACCTGCTCTTGTTGGAGAAGGAATGTCTGCGTTATGTTGCAATGAAATGGTTGCAGAAAGAGATTTAGAAGAGATACTCAATATATTTAATAGTTTTGGTCAGGCAGAGATAGTAAGTGAAAAATTAATGGATGTTGTAACATCTATAAGCGGCTCTTCTCCAGCATATGTATATATGTTTATAGAAGCCATGGCAGATGCTGCTGTACTAGAAGGTATGCCAAGAGATCAAGCCTATAAATTCGGGGCTCAAGCTGTATTAGGTTCTGCAAAAATGGTATTGGAAACGGGAATACATCCAGGTGCGTTGAAGGATATGGTTTGTTCTCCAGGGGGAACGACAATAGAAGCTGTAGCAACATTAGAGGAAAAAGGTTTAAGAACAGCCATCATTTCAGCTATGAAACGTTGTACTCAAAAATCTGTTGAATTATCCAGTCTCACTAAAGAGTAAAAACTAAGTTTATCACATTTGACTTACATTATGTCTCACTATCAATAGCAAACAAAATGGACAAATTCATACCTATTTGAATTTGTCCATTTTATCTTTTTCTTATATATAGAGCATGAGTCGTTTCAATTTCTCTGATTGTACATGGAGCATGGCGAAGACTTTGAAATCCTGAATATTTGATAAAATGCCATTTAAATAATGATCTATTTTTATCAAATATAACGATATGTCCTTTTGGTTTGGAAACACGTATCATCTATCTCATAACTTTTTGGGATTGAGTACAACACTTAAAATGAGACCTGCGACTACAGTATCGAACGATTGATTTTCAAATTGAAGATTTTGTGCATCCATATGAAAGAATTTAACCTGATTATCAGGGTACTTTTCTTTTGCCTTTTGCAGCATTTCCATTTAGTAATCAATGGCTGTTGTATCTAATTGATCAATTGGAAAAAAGCCAAATCTCCCGCTGTCCCTACTCCAACAAATAAAACCCTTTGACCTACCACTATTAAAAAGACATCATAAACAGGTGCTGAACATTTTCATAAAACGATCACAGCTATTATTCAGTTTCAGCCCCCTCATTTCTTTATAATTTCATACTCTCATGATTTGTTAGGAAAGAGACAGAACGAGGCATTATCGGAAGTGAAATTCCCTAGGAAATCCAGATGGGCACTAGGTTTCTCGCAATCTTCGAATTTATTTCGTATACAGGATTTTATGCAATGCCCGAGAAGCGCGAGTTTTGGTCTCCCTATCCTTTGACAAGTTTACCTCCTTTTTTCATAGAATCCTGCATTCTTTTTGCTCTTTTAAAACTTCATGTAAAGTGATTGAAGTCAAGGCTTGGTAACCTTTTTTGCGAAATCTTCAAAAAACATTGCATTTGGTTTATATATGATATTATAAAGTTAACAAAATAACATTAGTTTTTCTCAGCTAATCCCCTAATGGGGTCCCGCCAACATTATGCGGATTTACAACGTTAAGGGCTCTAAGAACAAAAAATTCCTTATTTCAGTCACGCTAAGAACCTGTTTCTATATGTTATAAAGTGTTTTGCTGGGATGCCATATTACAAAGTTCCCATCCAGGGCCTTGTGACATACTCTTTTCTAGACATATCGGGCTTGTCAAAAAGCATGTTTTTTAACAGGAGCCACGAATAAAAAATGCCTTATAGGGTTGTTTGAAAACGTTAGTCATATGATTCCTTTAAGGGCCAGATTATAGAACAACTAATTAACAAGAAAAACTATTAAATTTATTGCAATCTATGGCCTTTGTTGGATATATATTGAAGAATGCTTATTTAGGGTAAGAATTGCTCTTCCGTTCCCTTCTATTAACATAGATCACAGGTGGTGTATTGTGAAAGAATTAATATTCATCCAAAATAAAAAAAGAATCCTTATGAAATTTGTATTTTTAAAAAAGGATATAGTGCTTACCATTTCACTGATACTAGCAGTTGCAAGCTGTTTTATATATCCGCCAAGGCTCGAATATATTAACCTTGAAGTGCTCGTTAGCTTATTTAATCTAATGGTAGCCATAAAGGCCTTTGAAGAGCTAAAGTTATTAGACAAACTTGCCGTTGCTATATTGAATAAATGCAATAACAGTAGGTCAATATCAGTTATTCTGATTTTTTTATGCTTCATTTGTTCCATGTTTGTAACGAATGATGTCGCTTTGCTCACTTTTGTACCAATAACACTTGTCATTAGTAAAAAGACACAAATGAATATGATGGATACGATCATCCTGCAGACAATTGCGGCAAATATCGGAAGCAGCTTGATGCCTATGGGGAATCCGCAAAATTTGTACATCTATTCTTACTATGGAATTAAGCTCATCCCATTTTGGGGTTCAATGTTGTTATTAGCTGTGCTTGGCATCAGTTTGTTGTTTATATTTGCTCAAAAACTTCATAAAACAGAATTAAAAATAGAACTTCCTGTTATTACCATAGAGGATCGAAAAAAAGCTACAGTCTGGATCCTGATACTTGTCATTATTATTGCATCTATTTTTGGAATCATTAATTATTACATTGCGCTAATAATCACATTGGTGACAGTATTTATTTTGAATAGAAAATTACTATTTAAGATTGATTATTCTCTTCTGATAACCTTTGTCTGTTTTTTTGTTTTTATTGGAAATATTTCTAACTCAAATGCAATGGAGACATTTGCTCGCGCCAATTTAAGAGGAGACACATCAGTTTTTTTTAGTTCCATATTTTTGAGTCAATTTATTAGCAATATGCCTGCTTCAATTCTCCTGTCAAACTTTACTTCTGATTGGAAACCCTTATTATTAGGAGTAAATATCGGAGGACTTGGAACAATTATCGCATCTTTAGCCAGTGTAATCTCCTATAAACTATTCATTCAGGCCAACCGTAAAGAGAGCAAAAAGTATTTAATCAAATTCAGTGTTTATAACTTTTCATTTTTAGCCATACTTGCATGTATACAATACTTCATCTTTAAATTTCTAAAAATCTTTTAAAAAATGATTACCGATGGAAGTATAAAATCCTATAGTGTTCTTATTCCTTTTCTGAAGTAATGAAAAAAGCCCAATTTCTTAGCATTAAATTGAGAAATTGGGCTACTTCATATATTCGCACCAGAACCCTCTTTTCTATAGTTTAAAACATTTTACAAATGAAATACCCCCCGCGGTAATTCCCTTTGTAAAATAAAAAAAGCAGCAGATTTGCTACTTTAAAGTCAATGGTTTAACCTTAGATTTCTTAAATTCTTTTTACCAGATAAAGCATCCATTATATCTTGATGCTTTATTATCCGCTTATGATTACGTTGTGTACGGAAATCGTTTCGGTATTCTTTAATTGTAATTAATGTTTGAAGTTCTATGCTCAATACTTTAGCGAGGACATGATGGTTATACCCATCGTCTAATAAAGAAATTATGTCATAAAACATAGTTTTTCCACCAACTAATTTTACTAAGTCATTCTTTAACTTATCTCTTTCTCTTGTCCTTTTCTTCTGCAGTTCTTTTAATTCCAATGCAGACTGATGTTGTTTTTCTGTTTCAATTTTTGGGAGTTTAACTTCTTGTCGTTCCCTTTTTACTATATCTCTTGCTACATTTTCTATTTTCCCTTTTTCTCTAGCTTCATCAATTTCTAATAACATGGATTTTTTATTTGTCTGTTTAATGTATTGAGTATATAATTCTGGGAACTCCTTTTGAACTTCTTTGTTTAATACTGTTTTATATTTAATCATATAAGTAATCTGTAATAAAGAACGTTTTAATACACTATCTTCAATGAGGTACGCTACTTTATTAAATAAATGTGCATACTCCTTAGTGTTGGAATAACTGTTAAAATGAGCTGAAACTCTACTCTTTATGCTAAAAGCCTTGCCTACATAAACAATGTTGTCGTTATAGTCTGTAAGTAAATAAACACCACTATCGGATTTGTTCAATTTATTATTCAGTTCTTCTAGACTCATAAAATGCAATTCACTCATACTTTCCTCTCCTTAGAAGTTTTGAACCATGAAAAGCAGCCAAGGTTTCTTAAAAAAGCACTTGACTGCTCTGATATCTCTCGTTTTATTAAGGTGAAAATTATTGGTATTCCCTTTGAAATCAACACATGATACCAGCAGATGCACTTTCCTTCACTTGTTTTTAAGTTTTTGCATCAAAACCCTTTTTTAAATACTTCTTTTACATGAAATCTATTTTCCATTTTGCATTATCTCAGGAATCTTTAATGATTTTTTTGATATCAGATAATTGAATGGAGAAGACAGTTTACTATTCATTTATTAAAGAAAGGGTTTGTTGATGTAAATTAAGGTTATGAACATGTCCTTTACATGTTTGTAACAATCCGCTCTGATGATAATCAGTAGTGATCAAGTGATTTTTTGTTAATTTTCTTAAGGTCATGCATTTATCACCCTTTTTTACTAATAAATAATATACATAAAAATATTCAAATTATAATCTAGTTATACTTTTGGAAAACTTTAATATAGACTGTCCTTTCGTCCGATAGTTTTCATTCTTAATACAAATAGGGTAGAAAAATAGTCGCTAAATTATCACCTCATAATTATCAAAAGGAAAATACTATTTAAAAATATGAACAAATATTTTAAATAGACTCTTCTGTTGCGATTCCACTGCCATACTTGTAAAAATGCTGCTATCAGGCACTTCAAGTGAACCACTATCTATATAAATGTAAGTAAAACAATCATCATTTGAATTGCTGTCGAACAAATTTTAATAGAAATGTATATTTAATTTACAATCAATACTACAAAATCTAACCAAAAAAGACAGATTTTTTCAGAAATATGATACTTAATCGGTACCCTACCAAATGTTTGATCCTAATCTTTTTTGACTTTCGCCCATAC
>NZ_JAJJBY010000069.1:0-8750 GCF_022625245.1 Bacillus sp. TL12
GCAACAGAACCCTTGATATGGTTTTAGTCATTTGCATGACATTTGTCATGTTTTCTTTATGACACATATGTCTACAAGACTTTAATCCTTTCCTCTATAATTTGAAATAACCAAAAGGGAAGGAAGGGGTACAGCCAAGATACATGTAATTTTAGGACATATTCTGTATTTTATTTCCAAATGAAGTTTATTGAACTTATAACTAGGTATCAATTCATTTATTTGCAATGAAAAATCTGCCTTTGTCTACTATGGGTTAACCCTAATCATCCATTGATTAGTTACTGAAAACATTTCGTTTCGATTGTATGATTAGGGTATATAATAATAAGTTAACAAATAAAAGATTAGACGTATGAGGATTTTTATAAAAAATAATAAACGAAAAATCCGATTCAAAATCCATTTGGAAATAACGGTAAGGCTATAACCTAAAATTACACATATCTCGGTTGTACCCTAAGGAACATAAAAGATGACGATACAAAAACAGAAAGATTTAAGGAAACAAGTAGCACCTTACGAAAAGACTAATACATGGCATAGTGTAAAACAACTCGTTAACACTTTAATGCCTTTTTTCATGTTATGGTTTTTGGCTTACCAAAGTCTATCAATTTCATATGTACTTACGTTAGCTTTGTCAGTGGTTGCGGCGGGGTTTCTCATAAGGATGTTTATTATTTTTCATGACTGCTGTCACTACTCTTTCTTTAAGAATCGAACTGCTAATGAAGTAATTGGAAGCATAACAGGTATTTTAACATTATTTCCATATAAACAATGGCAACATAGTCATTCTATTCATCATGCAACGAGCAGTAATTTGGATAAGCGAGGAGTAGGAGATATATGGGTGTTGACAGTAGGGGAATATGGGGCAGCGTCGTTTTGGACCCGGGTAGCATATCGGTTGTATCGCAATCCATTTGTCATGTTTGGATTAGGACCGATTTATGTGTTTCTCATTTCAAATCGTTTTAACCGAAAAGGTGCTAGATGGAAGGAGCGTATCAACACCTATGTCATAAACCTAGCAATTGTTGCTTTGGTAGCTGGACTTTGTTTGGCTCTAGGATGGCAGTCTTTCCTTTTAGTACAAGGTCCAATTTTTTTAATTTCAGGATCTATGGGAATATGGCTATTTTATGTACAGCATACATTTGAGGATTCATATTTTGAAGAAGATGAGGAATGGGAATACGTAAAAGCGGCAGTGGAAGGAAGCTCTTTCTATAAGCTTCCGAAGCTCTTACAATGGCTCACAGGAAATATCGGTTTTCATCATGTTCATCATTTAAGTCCAAGAGTCCCGAATTATAAGCTTGAGACTGTGCACAATAATACGCAGCAGTTACAAAATGTACCGACGATAACTTTAACTACTAGTTTACAGTCTTTAAAATTCCGTTTATGGGATGAACAGAACAAAAAATTTGTAGGGTTTAAAGACAGCAAAGTTCCATCAAGATCAAAGAGTGTCTTAGTTCAGCCCAAACCTAAGTTATAGAAATGTTAAAGTCTATGGAACACACTATCCAGATAAGAGGCCATAACCGGGTCTCTTGTTTTGTTCTGTAAGAAAGCATAAATTTCTAACTGGAGGACTGTTCGACGTAGCGAGAAATTTTAGGAATAAAGTGTAAGTATAACTTCTCGAGGTATTGTTTAGCTCCCACGGTCTGCTCCAGTCACCTTTGATACAAAAGGCAAAAAGCGCCTTTTGTATCAAAGACCACAACGAAAGCTTCCATGAATAGATATCGCTCGAACCGCACATTTTATTGTGCGCGGGTTGTTCTTCTACAGGAGCAAGGGTGGAAGGTGTTCGCTTTTCTTATTAGAGAAGTGAGTGGTAGGAGTATATATGGATAGAAAGTGGTAAAATAAATTAGGAAGTTAGACTTACGTAACATCTTTAAAATCAAAAAAGAGGTTTCATTCATGATTAAAAAATATTTGACATTCCAAAAGAATAATGGAATTTCTCCTTATTTTTGGACGATTCTTTGTATACTACCTTTTTACTTTATTTTTCAATTATCCTCTATGGTTAAAATTATTGTAGGGATTTTCCTTACAATTTTATTTTTTATTTTTTACCGTATTGCCTTTGTCTCAAAGGGCTGGCCTGTTTATTTGTGGACACTCATCCTAATCGGAATCTCAATTACATCAACAAGTCTTTTCAGCTATGTATATTTTGCTTTTTTTCTAGCATACTTTATAGGCAATATCACAGATCGTATCACATTTCTCACATTATATTTTATTCATTTAATCAGTACGTCCGTCTCTATCAATTACAGCATTATAATTCATGATGAGCTTTTTTTAGAGCAACTGCCTTTTGTAATTATCATTTGGATTAGCGTTATCCTCCTTCCATTCAACATTTACAATAAAAAGGAAAGAGGGCAGCTAGAAGAAAAGCTGGAGGATGCCAACAAGAGAATCGCTGAGCTTGTCAAATTGGAGGAAAGGCAGCGGATTGCCCGAGATCTGCATGATATACTAGGACAAAAGCTTTCTCTAATTGGCCTAAAGAGTGATTTAGCAAGAAAGTTAATTTATACAGATCCTTATCAAGTACACAGTGAATTAAAGGACGTTCAGCAAACAGCCAGAACTGCATTAAGTGAGGTGAGAAAGTTGGTATCTTCCATGCGTGGGATTAGATTAAATGAGGAGATTTCTCGTGTAAAGCAAATTATCGAAGCAGCACAAATCCATTTTGTATTTGACCAGAAAGTCCAATTAACTAACGTTTCCCTACTAACTGAGAACATTCTCAGTATGTGCTTGAAGGAGGCAGTAACTAATGTAGTAAAGCATAGTGAGGCCACTTCCTGTTACATTTCGATTGAACAATCGTGGAAGGAAATTGTGATTACTATACAGGATGACGGAACTTTTAAGAATGAGGAAGAGTCTACAGCCAAAAGTCACGGATTAATAGGAATGAAGGAACGTTTGGAATTCATAAATGGCGATTTAGAAATGAGAACAGATGACGGAACAACTTTAATCATAAGAGTACCAAATGATGTCAAGTAGACAGATAAGGAGAAACTTAAATGATTACAATTGTGATTGCAGAAGACCAGAAGATGCTGTTGGGAGCCTTTGGTTCACTATTAAATTTAGAGGAGGATATGACGGTAGTAGGACAGGCTTCTAATGGAGAGGAAGCGGTAGCTTTAGTGCGGAAATCGCAGCCTGATGTTTGTATTATGGATATTGAAATGCCTGGAAAGAGTGGGCTCGATGCTGCTGAAGAGATTAAGGATTTAGGTTGTAAAGTTATTATCTTAACAACCTTTGCTCGTTCCGGTTATTTTCAACGCGCTTTAAAGGCTGGTGTAAGTGGTTATTTATTGAAGGATAGCCCTAGTGAAGATCTGGTAAGCTCTATACGTGGGGTAATGACAGGAAAAAGAATATATGCACCTGAACTCATGGAAAGTGTTTACGGCGAGGAGAATCCCCTTACTGACCGGGAAAAAGAAGTATTAGGGCTCGTAGCTCATGGGAAAAACACAAAAGAAATTGCTGCTGAACTTAGTATAAAAACAGGAACAGTTCGGAATTATATTTCTCAAATAATGGATAAATTAGAAGTTAAAAATCGTATAGAAGCGATTGTCCAGTCAAAAGAAAAAGGCTGGTTTAAGTAGTGTGAAACAGAGATATTATGGGTTCTGTTGCGAAGTTTTGTTAAGGTTAAGTGGTGCCAACAAAAAGTTGTATATTTTATGCGATTGTTAGTAGCTCCTGTAATTTATTGTATGTCGAAAAACCGAAGTCTGAGCCAAGACTTCGGTTTCGTTTATATAAAGCATGAATGGTTTCGATGCCTTTCAAGGTACGGGAAGCGTGGCGAAGATTTTGAAATCCTGCGGATTTGGAAAAACGTCGCTTCACATGCCTATGGTCCTGTTCAATGAGATTGTTCAAATGCTTGCTTGTACAATGAGTTGTATGTATATAAAAGCCTTGTTCTCTTAATTTGTTAAATGCGCAAAGTAATGCTGGTGCTTTGTCTGTAGTGAGAACCGCTGGTTCTCTAAATGTTTTGACTAATCTTTTCATAAAGGTGTACCGCCAGCATTTTGGAAAAAAACACGCTAAGCAAAAAATACAATAAGCCATCCATATGGGCAGCTCATTTACATAATGATCGTTATCAGAAGTTATTTGATTTCTATTGTTGTTACGGCATAGACCTTACAATTGATTCTATTAGTAATGACAAAATAGCTAAAAGAACAGTCATAGATGTGGAAACAAAGATTACTTTTCTGTTTATGCTTAGAATTTTTTCATTGGATTTACGGTGTATCAAATATAACCATATTCCCACAAGGATAGAACTACCCCAAATGATTAATCCTGTTTGTGTCACGATCTTTTGCCAATCAACAATCCAGAAATAGAGAATACCCAGTTGTATAATGAGTAGAACGGATGTAATAGATGTTGTTATATATTTCTGCATATGTATCACTCCGATATGTCAGTATATTTTTAAATTACAGCAAACCCCTCTCCCTTTAGTAAGGAGTTTGCATCATTGCTTATGTACAACACAGTGTAGCATCGCTAAAGGCATCTTCGGGAATATATACTTTACCATCTTTTATTTCATACGGAATGTTATTTCTTTTTAGTTTAGCTGTATCAACAGTGTCAACAGTGCTACCCCACTGTTCTAACTTACCGTTGTACTTTTGACAAGCAGGTAACACTAAAAGAGCTGTAAAACATAAAAGTAGATTTCTAAAACGATGTTTCTCCATAATAACCCTCCTCCCCTACTTATTTTACCATTGGAAATAAACAATTTCTGTAAAAAATAGATGTATATCGTATACATGTAAAGTTAACATAACGAATCATTATCGGGATTCAATGTATTTAGAAGACTATTAAAAGCCCTCCAAATTATTTAACTGGAAGACTTTCGTGTTCACATAATTTCTCGTTATTGGAAGTTGCTTATCGATTGTTTAACATTTGTTATTTCTTTAAAGGCATAAATGATAGGGGATTTAGTTCTTCGCTTTCTATTACAATCGCAGTTAACCCTATATTTGTTTTGGTCGCGTGCCATTCGCCTTTCTCCCAAAATACAGCATCTCCACTTTGTACTTTGATGAACTCTTCCTTTTCCCCTCTAACACTTCCTTCTCCGTTTACAATTAAAAGAAGTTGAGGTATAACCGCTTGGTGATAACCAATCATTCCGTTTTCGTCTAGGTGCATACATCCTATATGAGCTGCTTTTTGAGTTTGGATTATACGGGACATAATAAAATCAGAATTGAATTTTTCTATCTTTTTTCCAGCTTCCTTTTTAAACTGATAAATTTCCATTTAATCCCTCCTTGTTCCTTTCTTTATTTTATCATTTAGGGGTCACCATACATGCCCATCAACTTAACATTTTGAAGTATCACCCAAATGAAAAAATTGCACTGTTAAAGGTAAATATAGATTATCAAGAATTAGTAAAGTAGAAGATTTTAATAAAAATTGGTAAAATAATAATCAAGTATTGAAATTAGAAATAGGACTGTGTTAAAAAAGGAAATTCTATACTATGGAGCAAATTATTTCAAACAATAAGAACGGATCTACAGAGATATATTATAAATTATTCTCTATGTTATCTTTGTTAACTTTTCATAAGATCACATCCATTGAAAAGAAAAAGAAAAGCCTTAAGCTTTTCCTTGAAAACGAATTAAAAAATTTAACAAAAAATAATCCTTATAAATTATAATGTGATTTGAACCATAACTTTGCCGTTCCGGCAAGGTTATGGTTCTTTTGGTTTGCGGCAAAGTTATGCTTCAATATTAGTTTATATTTAATAAGTTAAATAAATTGACATCTGTTATAAGAAGTGCCCACTTATATAGCTTAGCAAGGATTCTTTTTTAAATTTAATAATAGTTCATTTTAGAGATTTTTTGATACATGTATCATATAGTAGATTGTAGTTTCATATGGTACGGTTTTTGCTCAAGGTGATGTATTGTCTTTATAAAACGTACCGTTTTTGTTTTAGCACGCATTACAATTGAGTCTGTTTCAGCTAAGTCCCCACCTAGAAATCGTACTTCTTTTAGAATATCACCTGATGATACACCTGTTGCAGCAAAAATTGCATCATCTCCAGCTACAAGATCTTCTAATTGTAAGGCTTCATTTGGATTTGTAATCCCCATTTTAATACAACGATTGAATTCTTCCGTATTCTCTGGAAGTAAACGCCCCTGCATTTCTCCGCCAAGACATTTTAATCCAGCAGCCGCAATTACACCCTCCGGCGCACCACCAATTCCGACAAAGAGGTCTACACCTGTATTTGGAAGGGCAGTAGCCACAGCGGCACTAATATCATTATCGGAAAACATCTTAACTCTTGCGCCTTTCTTGCGTATCCTCTCCATCATGTCATTGTGTCGATCTCTTTCAAGAACCATCACGGTTAAATCTTGAATACGTTTGTTAGTTGCGTCAGCTACAATCTCAATGGTTTTTTCGATTGGATCATTGATAGATACTTTCCCCGCAGCTAATGGTCCTACTGCTAACTTTTCCATATACATATCTGGAGCATGAAGCAAATTCCCCTTATCTGCAATCGCTAATACTGTAATAGCGTTTCCATATCCTTTTGCAACTATATTTGTTCCTTCTAGTGGATCGACAGCAATATCAACTTCTATACCTTGTCCAGTTCCTAACTTTTCACCAATATATAGCATAGGAGCTTCATCCATTTCACCTTCTCCAATTACAACCTTACCCTGCATATTTATTGAATCAAATACTAATCGCATTGCATTTGTTGCAGCGTCATCTGCCATAATTTTGTTTCCCCTTCCAAGCCAACCAGCAGCCGCTAAAGCAGCACCCTCTGTAACACGTACGACTTCTAAAGCTAGTTCACGATCCAATAGAATATCCCCCTAATATGAAAACCCATATATTATTTTAAAAAATAAAGTCAATAAAGTATAACATATTTATCTTATTTGTATATCATATATTTGTATAAACACACGAAAAATGAGTAACATTCACATAGTCCTCTTCTAGTATGGATATTTAGCTATTGTTTCTACATCTGGTTTAAAATCGCCCTTCACTATAATCAAATGACTTTAGATAGTCTTAAATAAATGTCTCTCTATATAATTAATGAGAGAATTAACTAACGGCAAGTTTATGGGTTAATAAAAGACTTTTGGCAATGTTATGCTTCAAATATTACAAGAATGTTCTCTAAAAACTATGCTTTCTGGCAATATTATGGTTCAAATTGTGGCGGACTTATGATTCAAATCACATATAATACGGTTCCCAAAGATTAAACTCTATAAGACAATTTATAGGATTTTATTAAACCAATATAATGTCATATTAATTTGACCTTAAAAACGCTATTCTTTTTGTAGAAATATACAGAAAGGGTGGCGTTTTTTATGAATCTTTCGATTCAAGATGAATTACAATTATTTGCTGAAGAGTTGCATCAACATCTTGCTCCTTCATTTTTAGAGAATCTTGCTAGAGAACTAACTTTTGTACAACGAAAGCGTAAATTTTCAGGTCATGATTTAGCTATTATCTGTGTCTGGGTTAGTCAACGTGTTGCGAGTGATTCATTAGTTCGACTGTGTAGTCAACTTCATGCTGTTACAGGAACTCTTATGAGTCCAGAAGGACTCAATAAACGTTTCAATAAGAAGGCGGTTTGCTTTTTAAAACATATTTTCTCCACATTATTAAAAAATAAAATTTGTGAAACATCATTGATTCCAAGCTCTTCAATCACCTATTTTCAACGGATTCGTATTTTAGATGCAACGATTTTTCAGGTACCAAAACATTTAGCCAGTGTGTATCCTGGATCAGGTGGTTGTGCACAAACAGCGGGTATAAAGATTCAATTAGAATATGATTTACATAGCGGACAGTTTTTAAATTTTCAAATTGAACCGGGGAAGAACAATGATAAGACCTTTGGAACAGAATGTTTAGCGACATTACGACCTGGCGATCTATGTATTCGGGATTTAGGCTATTATTCACTGGATGATTTAGATCAAATGGACCAACGTGGCGTGTATTATATATCGCGGCTTAAACTAAATAATATGGTGTATATCAAAAATGAGTTTCCTGAATACTTTCGAAATGGGACAGTAAAAAAACAATCTCAGTATATCAAAGTTGATTTAGAATACATTATGAATACCTTAAAACCAGGACAGGTCCATGAAATAACAGCAGCTTATATTGGAAAGGATAAAAAACTATTTACACGAGTTATCATATATCGATTAACTGAAAAGCAACTTCGAGAACGTAAGAAAAAACAAGTATATACGGAAAGTAAAAAGGGTATTACGTACTCAGAGAAAAGTAAACGCTTAGCTGGTATGAACATTTATGTTACCAATACACCTTTGGAATGGGTTCCGATGGAACAAATACATGATTTTTATTCTCTTCGCTGGCAGATTGGCGTGTCCAGATAAGGACACATTATCTAGTTGGTGAAAGTCCAATCGGGAGAATAGACTCCACTCCCGTAGCCTGAGAGGCGCCATGAAGTGAAAACAACATAGCGACGAAGCCCTCTGACATCACATGCAAAAGGCATGTGGGCAAATCTCCAGGTTGTAACGTACAGTGAACGTAGACGTAGCCTCGTTACACGCAATTCCGATGGC
>NZ_JAJJBY010000070.1:0-8737 GCF_022625245.1 Bacillus sp. TL12
ACCTGGCCAATTTTTAACCAAACTTTATTTCAAAGCTATAACTCCTATCTGTTCATCCTCACTATCATGAGGTAATCACTACTTATTAATGATAATACAGCAATTTTATTGTTAGCAATCATTATAAAAAGTCTTTCTCTGTGAGTGGATCAAAAAGGAAGTAATTCGTGCCGTGCCTCATACCCATCAACTTAAGAAAAGTAAACACCCCAAAAACGACAAAAAGAGCTGACTTCTCCAAATAACTAACTGTAGAGAAAGAAAAATTTCATTTAGGGGGTATTTTGTTTTGTTAGCTTGATAGTGATGTGTTCTTCCCCCTAAAATTAGAAAAAAGCATAACAATTTCTCCTCACCTATATAATAATGATTCTAAAACGTGTACCTCTATAATTCCAATATTCCCATAACTTCTTTCGTAAATAGTTTAAAATCTTTTAAATGTTTTTCAATAATTTGACGAACAATATCTAAATTTACACTTTGATAATCATGAACAGCAATATTTCGAAATCCAACCATCGCCTTTAACTTATTTGCTAGCTCTTTGCTAAGTAATCCTGCTGTAACCAATAAATCAAAAGCCTCTCGACTAGATTGTGGTAATCCTAACTTTTTTCCTGCAACAATATGCATTGCTAAATCAATACTCGCTTCACAAGCTCTTTGTATGTTCAATATTATGGAATCTTGCTTTGTATAATCCTCTAAATTCTCAGGGGCATTTCCATACACATCTTGGATTCTTTTTATACAACGCTCTATTGTAGAAATTTTATTTAAAATAACTTCATTCTTCATATATAGAACCTCTTTTCTTTATATCATCAAATACTATCTGGCGTTCCTCATTCAATTTTGAATACATTTTTAAAGTTTTCATTTCAAAAATGACCTTTCGTTCTTCATCAGAGCAAAATATTGTCTTTCCTGTATGTATAATTTGAGCTTGAAAAACTGTAGAAGCTTCAGATAAATCAACTAAATCAACATCTTTATGAACGATGTTGGCTAACTCCTGTGCTAATAAAAAACGCTCATAATTCCCTAAAGTTATGTCACTTAAATAGGCTATATCAATATCACTATCTTCTCGTTCTCTGTTCTCCGCTGTTGATCCAAACACAATTATCCAATAGGGATTCACCGTCTCTTGTAATTTTTCTATAATAGCTGTAATCATGCTTTGAAAAATCATTTAATTAATCCCCCTTATTATACTTGAATTTTATTATATCATAACCATTACAGATTTAGTGATACGGGAAAGCCTATGCAGGACTTCAGTCCGCCTTTAGGCATAGAGTGAAAGTATCACTTTTTCGTAGAAAAACACTTGTTTTTTTAGGTATAATAAATCTATTGACAAATAAAAGTCTCTATAACACTTCCGTTCTCTGAAAACCGAATACATATGAGGTTGGAGTAGCGAATTCTTCTACTCTTAAAAGGTTCTGGTACAAAGGTAAAATAAAAGATAATATAGCCCCTATATTTCTAGCGGAATTGTATTTTATGCTGTTAGCCCAAACAATTGATGGATGAATTCTTTCTGGTTTTGAACAGACTGATCATGTAAATCAATCTGTTCTTTTTTAATCATATGTATAGCTTCCACTCCTGCAAGAATGGATATAGCTGTTCCAAAAGACTTGAACCCTAACATAGAACGAACTCGCCTTTTAATAAACCGATGGTCTTGTTCCACTATATTATTGAGATATTTAACTTGCCTTAGTTGTATGCTTTCAGGCATATGTTTCTCTTCTGTCAACTCTTGAATCGCTACAGGATAGGATGGGTTCCTATCTACTGTTATCACGCGGGGTTTAGAAACATACGAAAAAGCCAAGACTTTCTTGAAAAAGCGCTTGGCTGCTTGTTTATCTCTTGATTTACTTAGATAAAAATCAATTGTATTCCCCTCTGAATCGACTGCACGATATAAGTACATCCATTGACCTTTTACTTTAATATAAGTTTCATCGACTCTCCACGAGTCATTTGTTGATTTAAGATGATGTCGTACTTTCTCTTCTAATTGAGATCCATATTGATGAACCCCGCGCATAATCGTTGTGTGAGAAATTGATAATCCTCTTTCCCCCATCATTCCCACCAAGTTACAGAAGCTCAAATTATACCGTAGGTACCACCTTACTGTTAATAAGATGAGTTCAGGCTGATAATGCTTCCATTTGAACAAATTTTCTTTTTCCATACTGATCACGCCCCTTTTTAAGAGTCATACTATCAGTATGTCCAAGTTTAGGAGATTACTTGCAAGAGTCTTAGAATTTTTGCACCAGAACCAATTTTTCTTTTCCATACCGATCACACACCTTTCTAGAGTAATAGAATCAGTATGTCCAAGATTTAAAGATTAATTGTAATTATCTTAAAGTTTCTGCACCAGAACCTCTTTTTGTGTTGGTCTAGTTAAACAAGGGGATTGTTCCATTGGTTTATTATGTTAAGGTTATCTGTAGATGACCTAAGTAAAGGTGGTATGTTTTAATTGAGGGCGCTTTTAATAAAAAAAGTTTGAATATTTTCTGTCTCTGTTGTTCTACGATTGCGCCCTTTTCTGGGATAACAAAAATATGGATTTAGTTCTATATCATTTTCCTGCTAAAATTAATGCACGTTAGTTTAACTAAGATATTTTGAAATTATATATATAAAGGTTAAATTATTGGGAAGGTTTTGGTTTTCTCTCTAATATACTCATAAAGTTTTTTCTATAGTAGAACAACAAATAACCATGAGTGAGGACAAGTATTGCTGCTAAAAAAAGTAACGAATGGTCTAGGAACAAGTGAAGTAAAAAAATATTGGCTACAATTGGCGATAATATTGTAATGACTAATGGGATATATTGATTGATTATGAGTAAAATTCCACATATAACTTCTAAAAATTTCTCTGCAATTAATAGATACTCAAATTCGAATAATTCCATTGCTTTGGGACTAGGTGTTATAAATGGTTCAAGTCCGAAGATGACAAAATAACCGTTTATACCAGCAACCCCAAAAACGACCCCTAAAAATAATCTGCTTATTTGCATAAGTATTTTTATCAATTTGCACATCTCCTATTAAAGTCTATTTATCACTAAAAAAATTATAGCATACCGAAAATTCAAAAAACGTTCTGGATATGGTGTGCTTATTCAAGTAAATGCGATGTTAGCTGAATTAACTCCCAGAATAGTAACCACTTCTATATACTTTAAAATTCGAATAACACCTTCTTATGTTCAACAATCTGACCCTTTATTACTACTCAACAGCTCCTTAATCCGCTCATTAAACCACAGTAAATTAGGTAATTAGTAGTTTTTTATTGAATTAAATCACTCATAGTTTCAAGTATTTATAAAATACGTTTGGTATATGGAATTTTACAAATAACTGTAGCTACTAAAAAACAAGTAATAATTCCAAGGGTTCCTACAATTCCAAACTTTAGAAGAGGGTGAAGTGAAATGTCGTATAATATACGGCTATACACTACAATAATCAATGAATGAATAATATATACTGTGTAAGCTGTAGAAGATAGTGTTTTAGTAAAAAGACTGGTTTGATTTCCATACTTGCGAAATCCGTCAAGAAGCACGATACAAATACCTATTCCAACAAAAGGCTCCCACAAAGCGTACAATAAAGATTGTAAATTAAATCCACCATTTAGATTTCCTTTAGGTAATAAAATCAGGCCGATCACTAATAATGGACTAACGAAAAGAGCAATCCTCCTCCAAATTTTAACTGTCTTTTTAGGTATACTATCCAGCCATTTCTGCCTGTAAGCCATAATGCCGGCTATATAGAGAAAAATATAGGAAGGAAAATAACTAACTTGTAACCCTACAATCATTTCTCCTACTGGAAATATCAATCGAACTAGAAAAGCGAGAATACCTAATGAAAAACTGATAATAAAAAGGGTGGGCACTTTAGGGAACTGTTTATTTTTATATGATAATTCCCCCTTACCTACTATTCTTACTAAAAGATACATACAATTAAAAATGAGAAGTGCTAATACGAACCAAAGTGGTCCAATCTCAATACTTTCTAAACTTAAGATCTTAGATTTATAAAAGTGTCCAAAACTAAGATTTTTCTTTTCTTGAGCTGTAAACTGAATGACAGGGCTAAGGAAGAAAATATAAAATATAATAGGAGTATTTAAACGAATGTAACGATCTTTTAAAAATAATTTAGGACCTTTCTGGTCATAAGCATTTGGGGTAAAATATCCAGAAAGGAAAAAAAATAACCCCATAAAAAAAGATTGGTTTATAAAGACGAAGGCAGTTAATATAAAGTTTGTAAACTCATAAGTTGAATCCATATCTTCAAAATACCAAAGCTCGCCTGTACTACTATAGGTCATTGCGATATGATGCAAGATAACAAGAATAGTGAGAAAAACGCGAAGATTATCTATATAATAGATACGCTTATCCATGAATACCTCCTAATTCAAAATTTTTTTGTTTAGTTGCTGACTATCTTTTTAACACAAATGTGCTAAAAAGAATATAACACAGGTGTATTAAAAAAGAAAGCCTTTTATACAACAGAATAAGTTATTTATCATTTTCCGACAGAAGACTCCATCCTCAATTTTCGTGAAGGTGCAATAGCACCAGCAAATAGGCGGGAAATGAATGTCGGTTGGCGTAAGCCAAAATGTTTGTTACCATATACTTGTACAGATTGCTCTTTGAAAACTGAAGATATGAGGTTGGTTGCAGAAAAATCGTTGCAACCGTAAAATCTTCAACATTCTATCGCCCCACGCTTGCCTAAGTTGCGAAAGCCAAGCTAAAGTAGGATGCGTGGTGAGTCAACGTACAAGATACTTATGTTCTCACCGTAGGAATCTCCCACTTCAAACAGACCGCAAGGTTGTTAAGTGCGGGTAGTTCAATACAACACAAAAAACGCCCAAATAATTAAGTGTTGGGGCGTCTGAAATAATCTTTTTGAAATAAAAATGACAAAACTATCAGAAATAAAGATCCTCCTATTTTGTAATATTTCAAATTCCGCTTTACTTCTTACATATTGATAATAAATGCGTTTTTAGCACCTTTTTAATTTGTTCTGTACTCATAGCCTCTTTATTTAAGCACCAGTTTAAAGCAATCCCATTAACAATGGCATATAATCGTGTTACTTCTATATCCTGTTCTAAAGTTTCATCCAGAAGATGACCTCTTCTTAAAACCTCGATACAGATATCTATGAATAATCGTAGTTTACGATCTGCTTTTAATGCGAGATCCTGTAAATCTGGATGTTTCTGTGCATATGTAACGATTGAAACCCACACCTCTGTTTCTAGTTGACTTTCCTTTTTTAAAGGTAGTACCTCGTATAACATATGTTCCACCAATTCCAATGGTGTACGCGAAATGTCCAAACTTTGTATGCGTTTTTCAACCTCTTCATCCATCATCTGCATGCAACACTTTAATAATTCATTTTGCGTAGAAAAATAGTACCTTAATGAACCAGCTGATACTTTCATTTCTTCAGCTATTTTTCTTACAGAAACCTCTTCTACCCCTCTCTCAAAAATGATTTTCCATGTGGCATGAACAATTTCCTTTCTTCGTTGTTCATGATTTACTATTTTTGGCATCATTCACACCTCCTATTATTTCTGTACGCCTGTATGAAATAATATTATCATAATTGTCAATTTAAAAAGCAGCTTATATTTTATTCGTACTTGAACTCCTCACCACTTAACGTCCTTACGGACTGTTTGAAGTGGGAGATTCCTAAGTACAGAGTGGTTCTGTTGCAAAGATTTCTAAACTGAGATAACCTGTAGAAAAAGTGTACTCATCTCCATCAATTACACGATAAAGATATAACCAATCCCTTTAAACTTTGATGTACGACTCATCTAAATGCCAAGTATTGTGTACAGCTTTGTTTTTCTTTTTCCAAATTTGATAAATCAAATTGCTATAATCATGCGTTAGGTGCATGATTAATGAAATACTTAATCTCAAGAAAAAATACTGGACTTATCGTTCCGGAATATTCATACTAAATTATATGATAGGGGGTGTTGTAAAATGGGGAGACGTATTAGTTTTAACAAAGAACACGCTTTGAATAAAGCTATGTATTTATTCTGGGAAAAAGGTTATGACGCTACATATATCTCAGATCTTATTGAAACGATGGGAATAAGTCGGTCTACTCTCTACGATAGTTTTGGAGATAAGGATGAACTATTTAAACTGGTTTTAGAACATTATAAAAACTATAGTTATCAAAAGAGAAATTTACTTTTTAGTGGTATAAACACCAAAGAATCACTTAAATCCTTTTTTTATCAACATATTGAAAAATGTTATTTAGATAATATGCCCAAAAGTTGTATAATAACTAATTCTTCACTGCTTATTGGACATATTGACCCATCCATAGAAAAAATACTTATAAATGATTTTAATGAACTCGAAAAAGTATTTAAGCAAGTCATTGACGAAGGAAAAAGGAAAGGGGAAATTTCACAAGAGGCCAATTCTGAATTAGTTGCATATTCTTTATTAAGTTTAAATCACAGCATTAATTTTATGTCCAGATATAAAAAGGAGAAAAATTTAGCCTATCATCTAGTGGATAAGACTATTGCAGACATATAGTCTTTCTTTTTTAATCATTTCGGAACGATCGTACCAAAAAATAAATAAAAAAAGGAATGATAAAGGTGACTAAAAAGACAAATTTTCTAATATTTATTTTGGCAATTAGTTGTGGTTCACTTGCTGCAAATATTTATTATGCACAACCAATTGTACAATTCATGGCAAAAGATTTGAACATCTCTTCTGACTTATCCGGCTTGCTCACTACCTTGACACAAATTGGGTATGGATTGGGATTATTTTTCATCGTGCCAATGGCTGACTTATTTAAAAGTAAGAAAATAATAGGCATTCTTATTGGGCTAACTATTATTTCATTAATTGGTACGCTAATTTCAACAAACGGAATTGTTTTCTTAATATTAACAACTATAATCGGCATTGGGGCCTGTGCGGCTCAGATGTTAGTTCCACTAACAATGAGAATTGTGCCTATTGAAGAGATTGGTAAATATGTGGGTAAAGTAATGAGTGGTTTATTAATTGGGATTATGATTGCTCGTCCATTATCTATCGGAATAGCTGACTGGTTCGGCTGGAGAATGGTATTTCTTTTTTCATTAATAACACTAGTTACCGTATTACTGTTAATTATAAAATTTTTGCCTAACTATGAAGTGATATCGACTAGTAACATGTCATATCCAAATTTAATAGCTTCTATGGTAAAACTACTAATAAATACTTCTCCTTTACAACAAAGAGCTTTTTATCATGCATGTTTATTTGCAACATTTAGCCTTTACTGGACAGTTATTCCCATTTTGTTAAGGTCTGAGCCATTAAATTTTTCAAATAATGAAATTGCATTATTTGGCTTTGTTGCAATAGCTGGAGCTTTATTAACTCCTACTATTGGTAAAATAGCAGATAAGGGTTATATTTTTACAATGACTAATGTATCAATGGTGCTCGTACTATTATCTGTTGCATTATTATTTTTTGTTCAAGATCATTCACTATTTAGTGTGATTTTAATACTTATCTCAGGTATTTGTATTGATATTGGTGTGGCAGGAAATTTATTATTAGGTCAAAAAGTTATCTTTAGTTTGAATCCCGAGATAAGAAACAGACTAAATGGATTATATATGACTATTTTCTTTTTAGGAGGAGCCTTTGGTTCATGGATTGGAAGTTATACTTACTATAGATTTAATAGTGAAGTAACTTTACTCATTGGAGCAGCTTTGCCATTAATCGCCCTATTCGTTCATTTAATAAAAAATAATACTATAAATCTATCAAAAAACAAAAATAAATACATTTCCTAACTATTAATATCCCCAAAAAGTTAGAGGGAAAATCTAATTTTTGGGCTAGTATTAGCATTATCGTTTTTTTTGTGCAGTTAGATAAATAAGGGAATTATATAGATTGAAAATATTCTTTAAGTACGTGTGCTAATTGCTGTAATTCTTTGTATACTGCAAAGACAGAGTCTGATTCAAGACTTCGTCTTCGTATATATAGGGACTAGATCTTTTTAATTCCTTTTTATTGTACGTAAAGCAAGGAAATCGCTGTTTTATATGTCGATGCTTTTGTTCAAACAGGTTATTTAGATGCTTAGCGGTACAATGTTTTGTACGCATAAATAAGCTGTTCTTTTTCAGTTACTTGAACGTGCAAAGTAAGACCGGATTCTTGTCTGTTGTGATAATCGCATGTTCTACAAAGTTGGAGATTAAAGTATACCCCTCTCCATCAATTGTACGATAAAGATAGCATCACCCCTCTTAATTTTGAGGCACGTCTCATCTAAATGCCAAGCATAGTTTGCAGTTTTGTTTTTCTCTTTCCGAATTTGATAAATCAAAATTTTAGATTAATCCACCCGAAGCATGAATGGTGTAGGGCGAATGGGAACTCCTCGTTTTTGTAGAATCTCAGATACACCACAATATCTTAAAGAAAGCGACAGTAGTAGCTAATGGCTACCAAAATAATGTCCGTTTTAAATTGTTTTCCTTTAAAATATCGCATTTGTGATTCTCCGTATCCTTTTTCTAGGGTGTAGTCTTACGTAGAAAGATTTGCAACAAAACC
>NZ_JAJJBY010000071.1:0-8707 GCF_022625245.1 Bacillus sp. TL12
ATAGAATTCTTACCTAAAAACCTATATTTATATCCATATTTAATAAACTATAATAAAATGAATTTCTTGTTATCACTAAATATAATTCTTTAATATATATAAGTCACTGACATTCTGACCATGAATTTTTGAAAGGATTGAAAATTGTATATTTTTTACAAAATGTAAGTTATAATTTTTTTGAAGAGCAATCTGTAAGTCCCATTGAAATATGTGGTAAATTCACATGGGATATGAAATGCATATTCGAAAAGAGATAATGCACTAAAAAAGTGTTCTTATCTCTTTTTTACTTATATGATGAAGAAATCAATTATGGAAAATTTAAACAAACATTTGTTTAAAACATTTTGGTATGAGTATGAGGTTATGTTTTCAATTTCATGTTTATTATATAAATTTCATATAACAAAGAAAAAAAGCACCCGTTTTGGATGCTTCCTCTAAAAAACTTATGGCCACAAGCTCTTCTTAACTATTCCGCTAACAACATCAACAAGAATATTTAATAATTATTTTGGGTAACATCTTATTCCATTTGGCGATGTATGAAATCCCCGTAACAAAACTTTATATCCCACATGGTTCAGATGAAACGTAATACTTTCAGTTTTCGGATCAAATTTAAACTCCTTTATATCCCACAAAGTTCAGATAAAACAAAAAACGGTGTATTTCGAAAGATACAAAATAAATCATTTATATCCCACATAGTTCAAATAAAACAACAAACCACGGTCGCTTGAATATTGCTCCTTCTCCATTTATATCCCCTATAGTTCAAATAAAACCCTATCTAGATACGGATGATACACCTTATGATAGCAACATTTTAACAGGTGTATCAATCCGTATTTTGCAGCGAACCATCGATCGTACTTTTGTATTCTCTTCAAACATGCTGAAAACCCTTGTCATAGTAAGGTTTTCTGCATGTTTTATAAAAACGAGGTTCACTGCAAAATTAAGGAAGTACAATTCCTGTTCCTGTTATCTTTTCTTTATTAAAATCGTACTTACAATATAAAGTGTGAATGTATTGAAGTCCAAGAATGTCAAGTTCCTTTATTTCGATTCCGTATCGTTGAACCTGTCTTCTAGAAATAGAGGTTGTAAGCTTTTCGATTTGCATTCGTAATAATTTTCGCTGTTTCGAATCTTTTTCCTGTTTAAATGTAGTAAATAGCTCACGATTCTCTACATATATAGAACAGGGAATAACTTGATAATTATCAATATCACGCAGCAACCTTTGTGCTTCTGTATTTCCCATATCGTTTAGTGGAAGTTTATCTAATATCTTTAAAGCTTGATAGAATTCGTCTAAGTATTTTTTACTTAGGTTTTCTGTTTTATATAATGTTTCGACAAGCTCCATTTTTGTTTTTTCATGTAGTTTTTGTTCATTAAAGGGTTCTAAAAGTCTTAAACCGTTATTTACAATATCCTCATCATAAACGGTCCCTATCCCTTCTGCTTTTGTATAAACAAAAACATTAGGTTCTGTGTCCTTATATTCTCTTCCGCGATAACAACGACCTAAACGCTGAAATAAGCTATCTAATGTAGAGATTTCAGTAAATAACAAATCAAAATCAATATCTAATGAAGCTTCTACAAGCTGTGTGGCAATCCAAATACCACTCTGTTTTTCACGGTTTTTATCATTTGGTGCGAATTTCTTAATTTCTTCTTCTAAGACAGCACGATCCTTCTGAATAAATTGCGTGTGCAACAGCCTTACATTTTCATTATTAAGCAACCCGTATATACGTTTTGCTTCTTTTACGGTATTAGCAATAATCAATACACGTTTATTTCGTCCGGCTTTGCGAATATGTTCTAAATCCTTATCGATCTTTGTTTTGCGTATAGATATGCGATGGCGAATTAAGTCATTATAGAACTCCCCTTTTACAAAATCACTTACCTTGATTTTGCCTCGTTTCTCCATTGTTTCCATAAAAACAGTAGGAAGTGTAGCGGTCATAATCATAAATTTTCCACCTATTTGGTGAATCATTTCCAATGCTTTGAGTATAATAGCTAAGATTTTCGGAGAATAACCTTGTATTTCATCTAAAACTATCTTAGAGTACGCCATTGTTGCCAAGTATTTCTCATACCCTCGAAATAAAAATGGAAACTTTAAAATTTGATCAATGGCGCTAAATGTTAACTTTTTACTCAATAAACGAGACTGTTCATAGATAAGTTCATTGATTTCGTAATCATTGTTTAATGTCTGTAGGAAATCCACGCTTCCACTGTGTAGCAATCCAGCAATCGCTTGCCCCTCTTCATCTACATATCCCATTCCATTTGTTATACGCTCATACAAGGCATTTAAACTTACGCGTATAGGAAGTGTAATAAACCCTTTAGCTTCATCAATCCAAAATAGAGAAGCTTCTGTTTTTCCCATACCAGTTTGTGCAACAGCCACAATATTCTTGTTTCGATTCTCGTAAGAAAAGAGTTGTAGATTGCGTGGTTTATGACCATTCTTTTTTAGGAATTCATCGACATAAGTCCCAACTCCTTTGTCCGCATGATATTCCACAAGTTCTCCTGCAGAAGCCGCATGATCTACACGATTTAAAAGTCCCTTTACAAGCACAAGAAGAAGATATTCTTTATCTTTTTTCTTAATTGGCTTCCAACCTATAGTTGTAGTATCAAGATCTTTATTAACAGAACAGCATAATTCTTGCTTCAAACGGTCTATTTTCCCTTTTAAATCTGGTAAAACTACATTTAGTATTTGGGCATCAAACATTACGTTTCGTACATGATGATGTGCAATTGCCTCTTTCACAACCCGTTCTGTACTTTGGGAATAATGTAATTCTAAGAATGGAACACAAAGTAAGGAAATAAAAGCATGAGGAACATTAGGATATTTCTTTTCAATTTCTTGTTTCGTTAAAGGGGATAACCCCATATTGAGCTTAATAATTTGTTGAAACCCCTCATAAATTTTTCCTGCATCGTGGTATTGTGCAGCTACTTGTGCCAGTTGCCAGATCTCTTCTGACAAAAAAGAACCATACGAGTGTTTTAGTAAAGATAAATTTTCTAATACCCGCCCTGTATGTTCTTGTAATGTTTCAAACTCTCTTGTTTGCTGATCCCACTTTGCGTAAATGAAATCTTCCATGTTTTTTCCTCCTGAAAAAAATCCATGCCTACTCATAAGGCATGGAAAAATACAATATAGCCATCTTCATCTTCCATATACTGAGGTGAATTTAATCCTTCTCCTTTACGGAAGAACTGCGTTTGAACCGTCTCCCAAGTACGAATTCCTTGTTTCACTTGATATACCGTATTTAATCGATATGAAATCCCTTTATAATTCATATAATCAAGGCGATCAACAATACAATGACGTGGTATAAAGAAATCATTTTTTAGTGTAATGATTTCTTTTGTATGTCTTTCTTTCAACGTTACTTTTTTCACGTCTTCAATGACCGCCAAATCTTCACGTCGACCAAGGCTTGGTGCTTCATTGATATTTTCTAATGCTTTTTGTAATTGTTCCAATACACCTTGTTCGGCACGTACATGGAAAATAAGGGAGATTTCTTTCAACATATGAACATGCATGGGCATTGTTGTAACTTCTTTTGACTTGTAAAAATGATGTGTTTGCAAATCAAACAGCTTTCCTTCGTGAGTACCTTGGATGCTGATTTCCATTGGAATTAATTCATTTGCACCTAATACATAGTGAAGGAACCCCTTCACCGTACTATACGGTGGAAGAGGATAGGTTTCCTTTGCTTTTTGTGCCATTGGTTTCTTGTAACACGCGGTTTGTTGATATAACTCTATTCGTAACGCTGCACTAGCCGACATAATAATTCTCCACTTGTTGTAATAGATAATCTAGCATACCTTGAATTGTATGGGTTGAGTCGCTTGAAACAAGATTTCGTAGCTCCCCTTCATTTACGAAAACACCAGATAACAGACCAACATGCGTTTGTTCTTGTACAGTCCGTCCCATACTGCGACGTTCTAAAATTTCTTGTAGCATAATAGAATTTAAACGGTATTCACGTTTTGTCGGAACTAATTGTGTACGTCCTAAGAAATATGGTTGATTAATAGCATACAGACCACCAATTACAAACAAAGGGGATAAATCTTCTTGTCGCCCTCGGATATTACGATTTAAGGAAAATACAATTTCTAAGAATTCTTTGATTCGTCTTGCCTTTTCTTCACGTGGTAATTCAATTTCTCCATCTACACCAATTTTATCTAAATCAATAGTAATGGTATAAGAATATAAACTTGTATGCCGCTCAGATGTTGCGATATTTGGGTTTTCTTTGATACGTGAAGCATGTCCTAAATTTGTTAAGAATTCTAAGTCTCCCCGGTACGGTTCAAGAGAAACAGCATGAGACAACCGAATGCTAGCCGGGCGTTTGTTCCCCATGTCACCTTTTACAGTTTTCATGTACCCAAATAAATCCATTTCTTCTGATTCTTGAATGGTAGCACTAGGAGAATATTGGACTACGCTTTTACTTTTTCCTTCCCCTTCACCTTTGTCACGGCCAACTGTATCCAAGTTCCAACCATAACGCTCGGCTCCTAAACGAATCATATCGTATCGAATAGCTTGCCTTGAAGCAAATGTATGAACATCTCCATTTCCACGATTAAATTTCTTTAATTCGGAGATGTTACCAATTCCTTCCCCATAATTTAATGAATCTCCTTGAAATACGATCGTTAATGTTAGTCCAGCCATTAGTTTGCTTCCTCCACTTCTTTTTTATAGGGTTTGTCATTTAATCCGGATAGTAAAGCACTTGCAATACCTTCAAATTCATTACTATGTTCCCTTGTAGCATCCACATACATAGAAGTGTTCTTTTCAACTAATAAAAAGGTGCGGAATAATGTTTCAAAGAATTGTTGACGGTTATTGGTAGTTAAGGCATTTAACAGACGGTAAGTAATGCCTGGAATCTTATTCTCCATTCTACGTTCAGTAAGTCTTCTACGTACTTCGCGTCCATCCATTAGTGCATACTGGACTCTCTTTTGCATAGATTCATATTGCGCTTCTCGTGTTTCGTTAGACATGCCGTAACACTCCTTTATTCTATTTAAATGAAACATAGCCAAAGTGGCCGCATACGTATCATAACTGGAATAATTGTTATCTACGTTTTTCCTCAATTGGTTAGTGATATCACGAAAAAAATGCTCTCCATTTAATAATTTACGTAGGATTACGTTCCGAAACGGTGGATATTTAATATGATCGAGCTCTTTCCCTCCACGCTCTTGAAGGTATTGAATGGCATGTTCTGATAAAAAATTCTGAGTAAGATTCGTCTTTTTTCCACTGTTTTGGAATTCAACAATTAACATATTTTTAGAGATCCAATTTGCTTTATCTTTGGCTTCTTTTAATGTGTCGTATAAAAACACTTCAAAAGGATTGTTTTGCTTTTTATTAGTGACAAATAAATCATTTATTTCCGCTAGTGTATCAAAATCCTCATCGGTTTGAATAAAGGAATAAACTACTGTATCTTTGTCTATTTGATCTCTATGGAGCCCAAAAACAGAACAAAACATGATTAATCGATAAAGATTAGATATAGGAAACGTTTTTTGATTATTCCATGTGTAATTCGTTGCATTTGCAATACTGACTGCATTCGGAAGAAATACCGCCTCTGTGTAATCTGTAAGAGCAAATTGCCCCTCAATAACAGGACAATACAGTAATTCATCCTTCTTTAGTTTCGTAATTGTTTGTTTCGCTAACTTTTTAAAATTGTTATCATCAGATTGATGTATCACTTTGTTTAAGCTTTCTATTGCTTCATTTGTACTGTTAAAAGAATGAAGAACAGCAAGAACCTCTTGTTCTAGTAAAATAGGTTGGACGAAATCTTTTGTAAGGAATTCTTCATGTTCTGAACGATTCAGGGTACTGCGTGATCTTTGTAAAAAACTTGTTTGACCATGCAGTTCTCCTAAATGAAACCGAATCATATTTAATGTTAGTACTTCATTTACTTGATCTTGCTTTAACAACGCTAGATAATCACTTGTGACTGTTTTTAATTCTTCAATAGTTGATACATCTTTTTTTCTGCTAAACAGCTCTTTTAAGGTTCCACCTTCAATTGGTAAACGTTTATTCAACTTATTTTCTGTACTTTTAATATCAGCAAAGATAAAATCTTTAAAACTTTTAAAGTTGGATGTAGCGTATGTTAGATAAGCATTCATCTTATCTTCTTTTTCATTTGCAACAGAAAACATATCAAAAGCATAATTGAAAAACCATTGCGGAAAGTCGTGAAGCAATTTTGGATCAAAGTCTATATATGTCTCTTCGATTTCAAATAAATCTGTTTCAGCATGATCTAAAATACGATAAAACCCCAGAATACCAGTGTTCGTAGCCCAATCTTCTAAATATAATCGAATCATTGGTACTCCACGGACACGCAGCCGTACCCTTGTGACTTTTTGAAGGATGTACCAATTTGACGAAGGATTTCTAAGTCTTCTTGGTCTCCTTTTAACAAGAATGTTCCTTTATAAGCTTCAAAGTGCTGGTGATTGGGGGTATTATCAAATTTTTCTTTTACAACTTGTTTTGTTAAATTCATAGGTATAAATTGCAAAGGTTTTTTCAAGCCTTCTCCATGATAATTACGCAAAGTCATATCACAAATATAATTGAAACTCTCTTCATAACCTTCTTCTGTTGGAGCAAGAGGTTTCCCATCTCGGTCTTTAATAAAAATAGGGGAAAGGGTGCGGAATACAACCGTATCACTTTTCACTTTGACTTCCGGTAGTATAGATATGTTCTTCTTCTGTAGTTTGTATCCTTTGTACTGAAATTCTTTAATTTCGTTTAAACCATCTACTAAGTAAGAAATGAATTCAGGATCAGGTGAACTAATAATCCAGTCCAATCCGTTCTGAAGGAGGAATTCATCATTTTCTAAAACATAGTCTTTAAGATAAACGGAAAACGTAAAATTCTTACTTTTTTTATTCGGTTTATTCTCAAAGATATATAGATTCTCTGCATATACTGCGTTTGATGTTTTTAGAGCTTCTTTGATAAAACTCACAAACATAAAACGATATGAGAGAGGAATTACTTTACAAGTAAAGCTTACTTTCAACCTCATCATTTTCCTCCTTAATCTTTAATATAGGATTATTATAATGCATTCAAAAATTAAGATTCAATAAATCTGTAGAAATAAATGGAAAAATCCGTTCTGTGCAAATCAAGCTTTTTTCTTGATCCCATATAGTAAAGATAAAAATCATGTGGTACTTTCATAATTTTGCAGTAAACCTCGTCTTTATAAAACATGCTGAAAACCTTGATATGACAAGCTCTTTCAGCATGTTGTAAGAGAATACAAAAACACAATCAATGGTTCGCTGCAAAATACGGATTGATACACATAGTAAAATGTTGATATCATAAGGTGTATCATCCGTATATGGATAGGGTTTTATCTGAACTATGTGGGATATAAAGATTACTAACTTGTTTAGCGAGAACGAGGACATGAGGGTTTTATCTGAACTATGTGGGATATAAAGAGTGATCGAGAGAGAATCCAACAAAACAAACAAACTGTTTTATCTGAACTATGTGGGATATAAAGTAAATTCCTTCCGCTACGCTCCAGTCAGACATTTACGTTTTATCTGAACTATATGGGATATAAAGCTCAAAGTATGAGCACTTATCAAGGGAGTGCCCAAGAGTTTTATCTGAACTATATGGGATACAAAGCAACAAGAGCAAAAACCACAACAAGAGTAAAATAAAAGGAACTTGTAGCAATCACTACAAGTCCCTTTTAAGATAATGTTAATAAGACAAGTTATTATTTTATTTATTCTTCATACTGTTTAGCAAGTTTATAAAACGAAGAACGTTTGATGCCATACTTTTTCATGGCCCCTACTGCTGTAATTGAACCAGATTTCCATTCCTTGTAAGCATCCGTGAATTCTTCTGTTATTTCGACAGGCGGACGTCCTAAACGTTTACCTTGTTTTCTGGCAAGAGCAATTCCTTCAGTTTGACGTTGTTTAATATCAATGCGCTCTTTTTCTGCAAAGGCAGATAATATTGTCAGTGTTGCTTTTTGAATTGCGCTCTGAATAACATCATTTGTACTTTCTCCAGTGTAATTGACGTTAATGTATGGTTCCTTTATAAATTGTAAATTTACTTTATGTTTTTCGTAATATCTAAATTCTTCTAATGTATCATTCATATTTCTTCCAAGTCTTGTCAAGGAATCAAACACAATGGTATCTCCTGTACGAACAAGACGTTTTAGCATTTGATAATTCTCTCGCTCCATATTTTTCCAGATTCTTTATCTATGAAAATATCCCGTTCTTCTATCCCTAAATTCTGCATATTCTGAATTTGCCGTTCTTCGTTTTGATCTTTACTCGAAACTCGCACATATCCAAATTTTTTATGTTTCATATGCTACACCTCATTGATAATTATAATAATTATGTCTGTAAAGGTATATAAAATAAACAGATGTCTGTAAAATGAGAAACTGATGTTTATAGACGTGGTTTTTTATAGTTTCCTATGTATCTGTAAAGGTATACTTTTACAGATGATTCAATGGGTCACTTATCACTAGATACATGAAAG
>NZ_JAJJBY010000072.1:0-8523 GCF_022625245.1 Bacillus sp. TL12
AATAGTATCAGTATGTCCAAGATTTAGAGATTACTTGCATTTATCTTGAAGTTTTTGCACCGGAACCGTTTAACAGGAAAGTACATTTTTTTGCTAACGCCAAAAGTCAATTCATCCCCCCCTACTCACTGGGATACACCCTTCACGTTCTTTGAGGAGGGAGTCTTCTTGACTAGAATGATAAAAAGCACAGTTACATGCTTTTTGGCTGCGTCAAACCGAAATTCATCTCCCACCTATCGTTGGGCTATTGCCCTTTACACGCTTGAGGAAGGAGACTTCTTTCGGGTAATTCGTTAAAAATCTCCCCCTCTTTTCTTTCATAAAGCACAGCAGTTCCTTGGTATATATTTTGAAGCAGATTCAATAGTAAATGTTTTTCAGTTTCATTTAAACCTTCCATCAGAGCTCTTTAGGCAGGGTGATTTGAAATTTTGTTTTCCCTTCGTCTGTATCTAAATAAATTTGACCTCCGTGTTTCTCCACGATATGTTTTGAAATGGTTAAACCGAGACCCGTTCCCCCATCGCTTTTTCTTGATTGATCTCCCCTTAAAAATGCTTCAAATACTTTTTCTTTTATAGCATTAGGAATACCGATGCCATCATCGATGATATTGATATGTATCTTTTGAGTATCTTCAATTAACGAAATAAGAACATTAGTTCCTATCGGGTTGTATTTTAAGGCGTTGGACAGTACGTTAGAAACGGCCCGATATAACAATGTATAATTAAAAGAAACGAATATTTCTTGAGAAGGGATTTCAAATTGAAATTTAAATTGTTTTTCTTCAAACAGACCATAATAATCTGCCGCTATTTCACGGACGAATTCTGAAATATCTAGTGAGTTAGTTGGAAATGGATAGTCAGGGCTTTCAAGTTTAGACAATTCAAAGACATCCTCAATTAATTCTGTAACGAGACGTGCTTTGGTATGTATGATATGTAAAGCCTGCTGTTTCTTCGGCTGCTCCTTAATAAGACCCAATTGCAGTGCTTCAACATAACTCTGAATAGTTGTAATAGGAGTTTTTAAATCGTGAGAGATATGGACAAGCATACGCTGCTTACTTTTCTCTAATTGTTTTTTCTCTTTTTCTGTTTTTTCTAGTTTTTCGGCCATAAGGTTGAAGTCATTCTGTATTTGCATTAATTCATAGTTTGATTTAAAACGAAGCCTTTTGTTGTAATGGCCCTTTGTGATGTTTCTAATTCCAGCAGCAATTGAACGTAAAGGATTTGTTATTTTCATAGCCATCCAGCGGCTATATATATAAACATTAAGCCCAAATAATAGGAGAAAAAGGAGAAAGATTTGAAGTAGCAATTTTGTAAAAGCTGTAATATGGCCTTTCGCTGCACTTGTTACCGAGAACTCTTGCTTTACATATGTTTTGGGGATCTTAACGAGACAATAAGCCCTTTTCCCATCTTTCGTTTTAAATGGTGCTAGAGAAGAGTAATACGGATTCTCCTCTTGGTCGTAAAAAAGGGTGTTTAATTCTTTTTCCGTATAGGCGGATGATTTATCTTGTTTTTTCCCCTTGATATAAATAACGTGCAAATTTTCATCGAGAATTTCTACCCAACCATCAAATGACTCAATTGACTCAGAGGGAATATCTGCATAGTTCTGTCGTTTGATTTCAGTCGCTCTTAAATTAGACAACATAGTATTATCGAATTTCTGTATCAATCGAAAATTTAAAATGACTAGCAAGATAACGACAGTGATCCCAACAGTCAATGAGAAAAAAACATAAGTTTTAATTAAGGTGTTAAATATTTTATTTTTATTGTTCATTCAATTCCTCCTTTTTTGCAAATCGATAACCTAGGCCTCGTATAGTTTTTAAATATACTGGGTTTCTCGGATGATCTTCAATTTTTTCTCTCAATCTACTGATTTGAACCATGATAGTATTGTCATCCGAATAATAATGATCGGACCACACATTCTCGAAGATTTGTTTTTTTGTAAAAATACGACCTGGCTTGCTCATAAATAGCTTCAATAATTTATACTCAAGGGCGCTAAGTTTAATTTCATGTCCACGCTTGTAAAGAATACAAGCGTGGTGATCCAACACTAGGTCATCAAGGCACGTTTGAGAATTCTCTTGATTTAGCGACTCAGTATTAAAGTCATATGTTCTTCGAAGTTGAGCTTGAATTCGTGCTAATACCTCCAACAAGCTAAATGGTTTTGATATAAAATCATCCGCTCCTAGCCCTAGTCCCATAATTTTATCCATTTCTTGATTTTTGGCAGAAAGAATAATAATAGGCAGTTTATGTTCTTTCCGAACTCTTTTAATCAATTCGTACCCATTAATATTCGGCATCATAATGTCAATAATAGCTAGATCAATTTTGAATTTCCGTATAACATTTAAAGCTGATTTCCCATCACGCGCTTCCAGTATCGAAAAGCCTTCCATTTCCAAAAAAAGTCTTAGAATCTCTATGATTTCAGGTTCATCATCGACGATTATTATCGTTCTCGCCATTTTCTCGCCCCCTATTTCCACAAAATTAAAAACCTATCCAAAAACCAAAATTTTCCTTCTGTAAGGTTATTGTAAGATAAATGAAAGTTGAGGGAAAGATTAACATTTTATGATGTAGTTATCTTCAACAATCGAAAATAATGAATTAAGTTAGGAGGATAATTATGAAGAGATATTCTATGTTATTAGTATCTATTATTGTGTTCGTAAGCTCTTTCCTCATCCCTAGCCCTTCATTTGCGACTGGCATGGATATAGGACCGTCTGACGAAAAAACGTTGGAGAATTGGGTGGATCAGTTTTTTAATCAAAAAGACATTAAAGAGTTGAATATTCCTGGAGCCGCTGTTGTGGTGGTGAAGGACGGAAAAGTTTTGTTAAAGAAGGGCTATGGATATGCAAATCAAGAAAAGAAAATCCCTGTTGATCCTAATCAAACTGTCTTTCGTGTCGCTTCTGTATCAAAAGCATTTACAGCTACAGCTCTCATGCAACTAGTGGAACAAGGAAAGATCCAATTGAACGGAGATGTAAATAACTACCTAGATGAAGTGCAAATCAAGAATCCATTTCCACAGTTTGTTACGCCAAAACATTTATTGACACATACAACGGGCTTTCATACAGAAGTGATGAAACCAGAAGATATACAAATGGATGTAACGAAAGTTTCTCCTCTGAAGGATTATGTTAAAGAACGACTCCCGAAAGTAACTCGACAGCCAGGCGAATCTTATATGTACGATAATTACGCTTCTACTCTTCAAGGCTATTTAGTAGAAAAAATTTCTGGAATGCCTTTTGAAGAATACATGAAAAAAAATATTTTTGAACCTTTGCGTATGAAAAACAGTGATTTTGCACTCGCACCTGCCCTGCAGGAACATTTAGCTACTGGTTATGATGAGCAAGGGAATCCAATGCAGCCCTATACTATCATCCCAACCGTAAATCCGGCAGGAAGCATGAATACAACAGCCGAAGATATGGCCAAATATATGATTGCGTATTTGAATGGCGGAACTTATGAGAATGAGCGCATTTTAAAGAATGAAACCATTGAGGAAATGAATCGATACCATTCAGCTATTCATCCTAAATTCCCTGATACGGGTTATGGACTTGAAAATGTAAGTTTTCAGTCTGCTAATGGCCAATACGTTATCGGTAAAGGAGGAAGTTTACCTGATTTTTCTTCTGCCATTTGGTTTTTACCCGAGCACAAACTCGGAATCTTTTTGACATACAACAAACAATCAACGACTGATTTACGTGAACAGTTTTTCAAAAAATTTATGAACCACTATTATTCGCAAAAGGAAGAAAAACCAAAATATATGAGAACGCCAAAAGAAGAACTTAAGCGTTTTGAAGGAGAATACATGGATCTAAGAACTAGATTCCTTGTAACGAAAATTACCGCTATTGGTAATGGCGAATTATTAGCGGAAGATGGGGTCTTAGGCATAAAATCCAAGCTGAAACAGCTTGATCCGCTATTGTTTGTAGACGAACAGGGTAGAAAATTAGCTTTTAAAGAGGATAAAAATCACACTATCTCCTACTTGAAATATGTGGACATTTCCAGTTACGCTGAAAAGAGCAAGCTTTCTTATTATAAAGATGTCAGCAAAAAGAATCGCTATGCAGATTATATTCGGTATACACAATTGCTAGAGCTAACCAAAAACCAAACAGGGAAGTTTCAGCCAAATAAACCAATCACTCGGGCGGAGATGGCATTTATGACTGCACGTACGCTTGCACAATTTAATGTTTCATTTCCTGAAAAATCGGTTCTATTTAACGATATTCCTGACCATTACTGGGCAAAAAGAGAGATTGAAATAGCTGTCAACTTAGGGATAATGAAGGGATCCACTGAAAAAAAATTTTCTCCTGAAGAATCAGTATCCCGTCAAGAGGCAGCCGTGATTTTAATCAATATGATGAAGATACTCAATCCTGGCTTAAAGGATGGAAATGCTAAGTTAAAAGATAAAGTAGATCCATGGGCGGAACAAGCAGTTAAAACGGTAGTTACATTAGAGTTATATGGTCCCGAAGTAACGAAATATCGAGATGGTGTGGTAAGATATTATGCGAAAAGAAATATGACCCACCAGGAAGCAGCAGCTATGATTGTAAGAGCTTTCTACAAAAATTTTGGCAACTAAACCAAATAAAACTGAATGATTAATCCCCCATTAGAAGTTTGGATACCCCAAGCTACTGCTATAAGAGATCACCTAATGACAATCTACTTTTAGTATCTCTAAAAACATCAGGTTAATTTTGAAAGACAAAGGGACAGATCTACTGTCCCTTATTGTTTACTTATTTCGTTTTTTTTGAGCTCTTAATGCTATTTTTTCAAGTCCATTTTCTCCAGCAAATTCTACATCTGCTTTTGGTAGAGCGTTGTTATTATTCTTAACTTGATTTTTATTATTTTTAGTCATATTTTCACCACCCTTTTAGTTTAATTTAGTTATTCCTTCAAGGATGCCAAATTATAAATACACTATGTATAAGCGAAGTAGTATTTTTTCGTTATCAGCACCCTTGATTTTAGTTTGCTTTCTTTTTTGTAGGCTATGCTATTTGATTTTCTTCTTTAACTAAACTGCCTAATACCCAATTACTAATAAGAAAAAGAAAAATCCTGCATTTTCACTACAGAATTTTGATCAAACTTTATTTTGAATTTACCCTTATTTTAGTTATAAACTCATTTATTGAATTAGCTTGAAAGATGCGTAGATTAGAAGAATAAATCTCATAATATTTATCAGTTATCATGAGGATAGAAGGGAAAAACTTTGAGTTTTTAGGTTGCCATGATTCCTTTTGCCATTCTAAACTTGCATAGTAATATTCATATCTGCTTATTTTCTCTTGCATTACTGACTTACTATATACAGATTTTTGTACTTCTATAAAAAACGGAGATTTATGCCATATTGTAAAGGCATCCGGTTCCATGAATTCTTTTCCATATCTCGGTTCTACATCGAATATTTTGGGCTGTTCATACTGAACGAGTTGTTTATATAGATCAACAATTCCAAGGAAATGAGGGATCTTTTGACTAGTTTTTCGAATTGCACTTGGTTGAGAGAAATATATATATGGTTGTTGCGATACATTTGCATCTACGTGACCATCCCTTCTTAATCGCTTCATAACTGTATTGCAACATGTCACAGCATTTTTCAATCCACTAAAGTGTAAATCGATAATATCATCACGGGACATACATCTGAACCTCTGTAAATCACTCAAAATCGCTTTATCTCTATTCCTCATCTTCTAACACTCCAAATACAGGTTGTTGTTCTTCTGGAGGATTTTGTAACGCTATATCCTCTTTGGGTAAACAATAAGGTTCTACGATTTCCTTTGCTTTACTTAATTCTAAATAAGGAGCTTGCACTTTCTTGAAGCCATTCAATTTCAAAATCATTTGTCCAGACTGTTCTAGTTCCTCTGCTCCTGGCGTACCCATAATGTTACTGTTTATTACGCTATCACATTTAAAGCCCATTCTTACGGTCATATTAAGCTTTAGCTTTCCATCTAATATTCTTGCATCAGGCCGTTGCATAGAAAGCATTAAGAAAACTCCTAGTGCCCTTCCTACTGCTGATATCTTTTCAATCTTGTTCATACACTCTTTTTCATCTTGAAGCATTGCAACCTCATCAATACATACGAGAATGTAAGGCTTCTGTTCATCGACATTTAGTTTGTTGTATTCATCAATATGATCCACTTCATATTCTTCCAGAAGTTTTCTGCGTTCTTTGACTTCCTGCCAAACTTTATTAAGCATAATCTTCATTTTGATTTCTTCCATACACACTTCTTTTACATGTTGTACTCTTCGTAAGAAATGAAATTCGGAATTCTTCAGATCTCCTAGATATAAATGCAATTTATCAGAAGACATGCATTGAATAAGCGTAGATAAAATAACACGTACCATACTACTTTTTCCGCTTCCTGTTTCACCCGCTACAAGTAAGTGTGGTGTGTTAGTATCAACCATGTCATATACAATCCTCTTACCAAATTGATCACATCCTACAACAATGGGTAACCGGTACCTTTCTAATAAAGATTGCCACTTCTTATAATGATAATTATACTGTTTTAAACCAGCATCAGATTGAAATACATTGAGTACGAATCGTTTGATGTCGCCTTCTATAGCGATGTTCTTCCCTAATATCTGTTGGAAGCAAAACCACTTTTTTTCTATTTTCTTTGGATCTAATCCATTAGGAATAGTAAATATATACCTCACACATTCTTTTGAAGATGTAATGTCATGTATCTTTGGAAAGATTGGAATTTTCCCTCCACGTGTCTGATGCTCAAAATATAATTCTGCTTTTCGGAATACCTCTGTAAGTCTATATTTTAAAGTACGTTTTTGTATCCATTCTTTTATGGCCATAAAGCCCCCTCCTAGAACATCATTACTATTTGAATAAAGACATAACCAATAAATCCAACCCCACCAATTCGAATTCCGTGATATAGTCCATTAGATAACCACCGCGCTACAGATGTATAATCATTCTGTATCAAGTATTTCTCTAACATAACTCCACCAATTACAATTGAGCCCATTATTCCTAATGCTATATAAGTGTTTAATACCGGTTCTGTCATATGAAGAAAAGCCACCGGACTTAATGAATAATAACTACGTTCTTTCTTTTCTTGTATTTTATATAAACCACCTCTGAATGAACGAAATGTCATTACTTTTTTTCTAATCCCCACAAGCACCTTCCCCTTTATAAACAGAATTAGAAATACTGATTTCCTATACTTCAATGCGTATAAAACCATGGTAACCTTACTTTGGTAATAACCTTGTTAGCTAGTTTGGTAACACGCTAAAGAATACTTTGATAGGTACTTTTGTAACCCCTCGCTTTTCTACCTTGATAAAATCTCATTTCATTACTTTGGCAGCTGCTTTGGTAAATCATATGGCGTATAGCTTGTACATTATTAACACTTTTGTTTAAAAAAATCATGCGTTGGTAAAAATGATAGTAACCAAGCATTTGAGAATAGGAGTGTAAATAGTGTTCGGATTAGGAAAACCATTATCTAACTTTGGAAAGTTTTTAAGGAGAAATCAGATTGCTCAAACAGAGTTAAAGGAATGGAGTGGTGTAAATCAAAATACCATCAGTAGGATTTCACGATCAAATAAGTACAAGCCATCATTGGGTAATGGTCAGAAAATAATTAAGGCCTTGAAGAAAAAAGGGTATAACGTAGATTTCGATGACTTTTGGATGTGAGAATCAGCTCAATAAACAGGAGCTGATTTTTTTTGGAGAAATCCCCTATTTTTTTGTTTTGTTAATGAGGATGAAATGAGTTAGGAACCATTGTGTAATCTTATAGAAAGGATATAATTGTAGCAAAAAATTTTGAAGGCAGTATTATGAAACCATCAGTATCCCAGATTTTTGAGCAAAAGCCTGATGTATGGGGACTTAGAGGTGATCCTTATTTATGGGATGAACTTCAAAAGGTTTTTACCACAATTCCATTACCTTTCTCGAAAACATGTTTTATCCACTATTTTGAGCAGTTTTTTCAGGAACTCACAAATCATCAGTTAAATACGGAATCCGCTTTTTAGGTAGAAAAATATGACCATGGGGGTATTTCAAGTGGAGGTATTAGTGTGAAATTTTGGTAGAAAAACACTCTACCACTTTTAATCATTCGATTACAAAAAGTGAACAAAGAAAAATAGCAGTAATTCTAATAAGCATTAAAAAATGAAGAGTTTCTGATTACAATGCTTGTACAACTGTCACAAACAATCATATTTAACCATGTATATCCAAATATACATGAACTTGTTTTACATCATGCATGAAAGCTACACATACTCTCTCCAAAGGACCCTAGTTATTCACAAGATCGGGTTATATCCTAATATTGAACAAGAAAAGACCATTAACGCTAGG
>NZ_JAJJBY010000073.1:0-8464 GCF_022625245.1 Bacillus sp. TL12
TATGATGAAAAAAGGACAACTTCACTTCCAGGTGAAGTCTGCCCAAAATGAAGTTAGATTCATACATGAATTATTTGGAATTGCATCATAATCTACCATTGAACAGTCTATACAGGTTTCTATGCTTCTATCAAATGATTTTTGCACCAGAACCAATGAGTATTATGCACTCATAACTTTGTTATTTACAGTGTTTTGAATGTATATTTTTCTTGCTAATTTTGAGGATATCAGGGGAATTGGGATGGAGTAAATGTTTCCGGTGATTTGAAAGTAAACTAATATGTAAAAGTAAAAAAAATAGTTTGCTATTTAAAAAAAGTGAGGATATAATATCTAAATAAAAATGATAATTGTTATCAATAATGATTATAAATTAAAAAATTATTACAAAAAACAACAAATGAATATAAAGGATGCAATGAAATATGTTACATAATTCCACAGTATATGCGGATAAAAATCGCTGCATGCAAGCTAAGTTCATATGTTTTATGAGCTTAACAATTTTATGTCTAATCGTGTCTATATTTATAGCGATTGCATTTGGTGCAAAGGATATTCATTTGCAAACTGTATGGGCAGCGTTTTTTGATTACAATCCAAAATTAACACAGCATCAAATTATTTATGAATTAAGACTTCCGCGAGTAATTGGTGCAGCAGTTATAGGTGCTGCTTTTGCAGTGGCGGGAGCTGTTATGCAGGGAGTAACAAGAAATCCTTTAGCTGATGCAGGCGTGCTCGGAATAAATGCTGGGGCAATGTTTGTCGTGGCGCTTAGCTTTGCCTTTTTCCCGCATATGCCGTATTCGTATTTAATGATTGTTTCTTTCATAGGAGCAGTTTTAAGTACAATACTAATTTTTATTATTGGATCGGCAACATCAGGCGGATTAGCACCGATGCGATTAACGATTGCCGGAGCTGTTATGGCAGCGTTTTTACACTCGCTTAGCTCAGGTATAGCAATTTATTATGATTTAAGCCAAGATTTAGCGTTTTGGTACGCTGGTGGTGTTGCAGGGGTGAAGTGGGACCACTTGAAGTTTTTAGTGCCTATTATTTTCGTAACAATTATGGTTGCAATAGCATTAGGACGATCTATCTCACTTATATCGATGGGGGACGATGTTGCTACAAATTTAGGAGTGAAGACGATTCGAACGAGAATATTTGGAATGGTTACAGTAGTCATTCTTGCAGGTGTTTCGGTTTCGGCTGTTGGTTCAATTGGATTTGTAGGACTTGTCATTCCACATATCGCTAGAAAATTAGTAGGTGTGAATTATAAGTTTATTATTCCTATGTCAGCATTATTAGGAGCTATATTATTAGTTTTAGCTGATTTAGGAGCAAGAACAGTAAATCCTCCAAAAGAACTTGCGGTCGGAATTATGGTAGCGCTTATTGGTGTTCCGTTTTTCCTCTATATAGCAAGTAAAGCTGGGAGGGAATTATAAGTGAAAGATATCTTTAACACCGATAAGAAGAGAGCTACTATGATAACTACAATTTTCGGATGTATAAGTGTCGCGGTTATTTTAATTAGTTTAAATACAGGTACGCTTCGAATTGCGCCACTGAAAGTGATTCAAACGCTTTTGGGTTACGGTGATTTTGAAAGTGTAACAGTATTATACGATTATCGTATGCCAAGAATTATTATCACAATGTTAGCGGGTATTGGACTTGGCGTTTCTGGTGCAATATTACAAGGGTTATCTCGTAATTCACTCGCAGATCCTGGTATTCTCGGATTGCACTCGGGGGCGTCTTTTGGGCTCATTAGTTTTGTTACACTCTTTCATTCTATTAATGAAAAGGCATCGATTTTAATACCGCTATTTACGTTTGGTGGGGGAGTGCTTGCTGCGCTGCTTATTATTTTACTTGCAAATGACCGTACGAAGGGGTTGTTACCGATTCGATTAATTCTCGTTGGTATTGCAGTTTCAGCTGGTTTTAGTGCGATTTCATTATTTTTCTCTCTAAAACTAAATGACGAGACTTATACGTTTGCTTCCAGATGGTTAGTAGGTAACGTATGGGGAAGAGATTGGATTCACGTGATAGCTTTATTACCTTGGATTATTATACTTGCCCCATATGCGTGGCTAAAATCAAAAACGTTAAATGCTTTATCACTAGGTGATAGTGTAGCAGCAGGACTTGGCGTATCTGTACAAAAAGAGCGCTTTTTACTTTTAGCTACAGCGGTTGGACTATCTTGCGCCAGTGTATCGATGGCAGGAGGAATTGGCTTTATCGGTCTAATATCTCCACATATTGCAAGAAAATTAGTAGGCTCAACGTACGAGCATTCTTTACCGTTAACCGGTATTATTGGGATGATTATTTTAGTACTAGCCGATACAATTGGTCGCTCTTTATTTGAGCCAAACTCAATCCCAGCTGGAGTCGTAGTAGCGGCTTTAGGAGCACCTTATTTTCTTTATTTACTTATAAAAACAAAATAAATACTTCAAAGAGGAGAATGTATGAAAAAGAAACTTACTATTTTATTTAGTATCATGTGTATTTTAATAATATCAGCTTGCGGTCAAACAAAATCAAATGAAGGGACAGCTGAAAAAACGACGAAAAGTAATGAACCCCAAATTGCTTCTATGTCTATCCATTTAACGAATAATTTGCTAGCACTAGGAATTACACCAGTAGGTTCTGTTGTTGGTGGAGATTTAAAAGATTTCTTACCACACGCAAAAGATCAACTGAGAGATACGAAGAAGCTCGGTGTTGTAACAGACCCGAACATGGAAGTATTACTTCAATTAAAACCATCTGAAATTTATGTTGATGAAAAATATGCTGGGGAAGATTTAGCGAAGTATGAAAAAATTGCAAAGACACATTCTTTCAACTTAGATGAAGGTACGTGGAAAGATCATTTAATGCAAGTAGGTAAACTTGTAAACCACGAGAAAGAAGCAGAAAAATATATTCAAAACTATGAAGAGCAGACAAAACGAGTAAAAGGCTTAATAGATAAAGAGTTAGAAAATAACGAAAAAGTAATGGCCATTCGCGTTACTGCAAAAGAATTACGTGTATTTAGTACCAAAAGACCGATGGGGCCAATTTTATTCCAAGATTTAGAATTACAACCTGCAAACGGTGTCGAGAAAATTGATGGAAACCGTCCGTTCGAAGTGATTTCACAAGAAGCGTTACCTGATTTTGATGCGGATGCAATTTTTGTTGTCGTAAATAGAGATGACAAAGCAAAAGCGGCATTTAAACAACTTCAAGAAACAGCAATTTGGAAAGGTTTAAAAGCTGTTAAAGGTAAGCACGTATATATTATTCACGATCAACCATGGCTTGATTATTCAGCATTAGGAAACAAAATGGCGATGGATGAAGCTGAGCAAATGTTTATGAAGTAATATAGTTTTGTTGATAGGAAAGGCCCTCTAAATTTAGAGGGTCTTTTTTGTAGTAGGATCAGGAAAGCACAACGATAAAACTTATGGTTCTACTTGTTTTACATCTCTTCAACCGGTTCTGTTGCGAAGTTTTGTTAAGGTTAAGTGGTGCCAACAAAAAGTTCTACATTTTATGCGATTGTTAGTAGCTCCTGTAATTCATTGTATGTCGAAAAACCGAAGTCTGAGCCAAGATTTCGGTTTCGTTTGTATAAAGCATGAATGGTTTCGATGCCTTTCAAGGTACGGGAAGCTTGGCGAAGATTTTGAAATCCTGCGGATTTGGAAAAACGTCGCTTGGTTCTGTTGCAAAGTTGAAAAATAACCGAAAATAATGAGTATACGATGCATGTTCTTGTATATTTTATAATGTTTATTCGAAAAAATTGTATTTTCATTCTATATTTTTGGGGGCATTTAAAACTTTGCAACAGAACCTTATGAAGATAATCTAACATGAATGTTATAATTTCATGTGAATGAGTTGTTCGGGAATTAATATAAAAATCTGTATTTTTATACTTTGTAAAGATTGAAGGTTCGTAATTAATCTCATATTTTTGTGTGTATTTTGACAGCGTTCGAGGTTTGCACCATAGCCGAGGTAAGACCACATGGGGTCCCTTTTTTTAACTTCCACTCTTTTTCAAAAGGTGCATATTTGCACTGTTGGTGTCATGCTTCTTAGTTTAATTGGAGTGTTTTCTTTTGGAGAAAGCAAAGCAAGTGCTGATTATTCTACAGGTTGGTCATCCTTTCACTCAGAAGATGGAAAGGATGAAGGGATAATAACAACAAGCACTTATGATCGAAACGTAAGGATTTTTGTAAGAGGTTTGTGGCAAGCAAGTATTGATGGTTCACCTTATATTACCGGTTACGCAGACCAATTAAGAGTACGTTTATGTAATATTTCGACTGGTGCTTGTACGTCATACAGCCGATTAATTAATGGCGGTTTTGAAGCTGGACATGAGGTTTGGTATGTTTGGTTTACTGGAATGAAAGTCGGAAAATTTTACGTTGATATTTCTGATATAATGCCAGGAAGGTATATGATTGGTCAAAGAAATATTTTAGTGCGTTAATTTACCTAACAGAGCTGACCTTTTGTACTGAGGTCAGTTTTTTTATATTTTAAAAAAATAGCCTTAAAGGCCCAGTACCAGCGTTGCTGTAATCAGAGGCAAAGTAGAAAAAAGCTTAATATACACATGTTTTTCAGTAACAAAAAGGTGCTAAATTAATAATGTTACAAATTATTTTTGATACAGTATTTTGTTACAGGGAATATAAGGGTTATAGAATTCACTGTTTTTAAATACTTCATGTAACAAAAATGAACCTTTATGTTACAAAACGAACAACTAAGGCTGAACCCTAAATTCTTCTATAACTGATATGGAATGTTTTGTCTTATCCCTCTTTTTTCGGGGGATGGGTAAAGAAACCCTATTGTAAAAGTGTCTTAACGAGGGTCTTATGTCAGTTGGTTGGTGGGTCCTTTACTCTTCTATTCTTTCGAAATTTGCTGTAGTTACCGCGCCAATTATGGGTAAAGGTCTATCTACATAAGATTTTATACGTCTATCCCCTACAGATAAAACCATAACAGAACCACCATCACTGATAGTTGAACCGAACCTTAATATTCATTGCAATTATCTTGAAGTTGCTGCACCAAAATGAGTTTTCTAATCTAAAATTTTTTTGTAAAATCATGTATTTTTTGATTAGATTCTGTAGTATTGATTATATATTAAAGATGTGCTGCTACTATAATATGTTTGAAAAAGCCTCAACTTCTGTCCGAAAGTAGTCTTCCACTTTTAAACGTGAAGATACGACAGCGCCAGTGAAAGTGGAAGATGAATTTCGGTTAGGGGTAGCCTAAATTTGTCTCTTTTTCATGCTATTATATTATCACTTTGTTCTGAAAAGTGATTAATGCTCCCATATCTGACTATATGAAAGATATGTTTGTTCGATTGGATGAGAATTACAATATTACCTTAGTTGAATGGAATCATGATACTGAACATGTGCATATTTTGTTCAAAATACATCTGAATACTGAAATGTTAAAGTTTATCAATATTCATAAAAGCGCAAGTTCTCGATTTATAAAAAAGCATTTTCCATCAGTAAAAGAAGAACTTTAGAAAGAATATTTTGGGGCAAAAAACGTTTGCTTGCTTACAACGGATGGTGCGCCATTGAAAGAATAAAAAAACACATAGAAAATCAAAGCATGAGGTGAGGGATTTTGATATGGCAAACAAAGCATATAAGTTCCGTCTATATCCAACACCAGATCAAGAGCAACTTCTTATGAAAACTTTCGGTTGCGTTCGTTTCGTCTACAATCAAATGTTGGCTGAACGAAAGGAAACGTATAAGCAATTCAAGGATAACAAAGAAGCATTAATGAAGCAAAAGTTCCCTACCCCTGCTAAATATAAAAAGGAGTTTGTATGGCTCAAAGAAGTAGATAGCCTTGCATTGGCAAATGCGGGGCTCAATTTGCAGAAAGCGTACAAAAACTTCTTTTCAGGTCGTGCTGAATTTCCAAAGTTCAAAAGCCGTAAGGCAAGACAATCTTACACAACCAATGTGGTCAACGGAAACATTATGCTTTTGGAGGGCTATATCAAATTACCGAAATTGAAACTTGTAAAAATGAAACAACATCGGGAGATTCCGTCACATCATATCATCAAGTCTTGTACGGTTTCTCGAACTAAAACAGGAAAATATTATGTTTCTATTCTCACCGAATACGAACATGAGCCTATACTAAAAGAAGTACAAGCTGTTGCTGGTTTGGATTTTTCTATGAATGGCTTATTTGTTGATAGTGAAGATGGCAAGATAACCAATTACCCTCGTTTCTATCATCAAGCCTTGGAAAAATTAGCGAAGGAACAGCGTATTCTATCACGCAGAAAGAAAAGCTCTAATCGTTGGCATAAACAGCGTCTGAAAGTAGCGAAGCTATATGAAAGAATTGCGAACCAACGAAAGGACTTTCTACATAAAGAATCGTACAAATTGGCGAAACTATATGATTGCGTGGTTATCGAAGATCTCAACATGAAGGGAATGTCACAAGCCCTCAATTTCAGTAAAAGTGTTTCTGACAATGCATGGGGCATGTTCACGACATTTCTCCAATACAAGTTAGAAGAGCAGGGAAAAAAGTTTATCAAAATAGATAAGTGGTTTTTATCATCCCAAACTTGTTCTTGTTGTGGTCAAGTAAAGGAGTCTCTATTTCTTTCGGAGCGCACATTCTACTGTGAATGTGGTTTTATGGCAGACAGGGACTGGAATACTTCTATCAATATCAAGCGTGAAGGGTTACGATTGTTAGCATAAGCATATATAGAGCAAGGAACAGGCTCGATAGCTAAGTAAATTTCGTACCATTGGGTACGATTACCTTAGAAGCCCCAACCTTTAGGCAAAGTGTAGGTGGGGGAGTTCACATGATGGTTTTTTGAATTTTTTACGGTTCTGGTGCAAAAACTTCAGGATAATTACAATAAATCTATAAAACTTGGACATACTGATACTATTACTCTAGAAAGGGTAAGTAATTGGTATGGAAAAAGAAAATTTGCTCAAATGGAATCATTATCAGCCTGAACTAATTCTATTAACAATTTCTTATATATATTCAAAAAACACGATACCTCCAAGCGTATTTTAAGGCATTTAATTATAAATTTGTGTATAAGGGCACTGTTAAAATTGTAAATTTCGTTCAATTGTTAGTTTGAAATAAAATTGCGGTGTTTTAAAAAAGACGCGATGTTTTGAATAAAGTCGTACCGTTAAATCAGAAGGGTGAGTTCGATGAGGGATAACTCCAATATTTTTCAATTCATGGTCTGTACCTCTTATAATAAAGAAAAAAAGAAGATGATTACGATATGCCAACGTAAGTATATAAATTGGAATAAATTCTAGGGAGGATATTATATTGAATACAATTGGTGAAAAAATTCGTGAATTTAGAAAAACATATAATTTATCCCAAAGGGAATTATGTGACGGAATATGCACAACATCTCAATTAAGTCTTATTGAAAATAATAAAATTAAGGCTAAACCTGAGATGATACAATTATTTTCAGAACGAATGGAGTTACTAAAGTCAAATGTCGCAAATCAGAGTGAAAATATAGGAGAATTCTTTCTCAAAGAACGGCAAGAACATGGAATTACACAAAAAGCCCTATGTTATGGAATATGCACAGTATCTTATTTAAGTAAAATTGAAAATAATAAGCTAGTTCCAAGTCTTAACATTAAAAAAGCATTATATAAAAGGTTAGAGGAAATCAAAAATAATACAATAGACTTAGAAATACTTGAATTAGAAAAATTATACGATAGTATGATTTATTTTTTTAATAAACAAGAAACTAATAAGACTAAAAGGATGTTACATGAAGGTTTAAAATCTACAAAAAATCATCCTAAATTACATTGTTTATTTTTATATCAAAATTATTTATATTTTGATCAAACAAATCTAAAAAGTTTTCTTGAGACAACAGCTATTCCCTTTTTTGAACATCAAAAAGATAATAAACAATTATCTATATTTTATATTGATTTAGCAACTTGTTATCAAGAGGAAGGTCAATTTGAAAAAGCATGTCTATATTATCAAAAAGCTATTTCTTATATGAAAATATTAAAAAACACGAATGTTATATCGTCTCATAAAAATGTTCAAATGCAATTTTCATAGGGAAAATAAATGATATTTAATGTTTGTTATCTGTACAACACAAACTCTAAGAATAGTCGTATGTAAAAGACCATCCGATGGTGTTAGCCCTGTCAAGTAGACAGCTATAAAAAAGACTAAGCAGCCATCAAGATTCGATATTCTATCGGAGCTCGGTGGTTGAGTCGTTTTTGGAATCGTTTATAGTTAGAAGTAGATATATTCCTCAATTGCTTGTACTACTTCTTCTTCTGTTTTAAAATGGTGTAAATAT
>NZ_JAJJBY010000074.1:0-8013 GCF_022625245.1 Bacillus sp. TL12
TATGAAACCATTCATGCCCTATATAAACAAAGGCGAAGTCTTCAAAGAGACTCCGCTTTTTCAACGTACAATGAACTGCAACAATTACTAGCTACTTCCTAAACATTGTTCTTTATTTACCAACCTGTTTATGCTTTTTTTTAACTTTGCAACAGAACCCGATTTGATTATTTATATACAACAAAATGTTGCAACCATGTTCTAATAAGATTTATTTGGAATATCTTCTGAATGACTAAGTATCCAACAATACATCCTAATGTATTCGCAATTAAATCATTGACATCCATACTTCTTCCGTTTCCTACAAAAATTCTTAAACATAATTGTATGATTTCAATGATGCCACTCATGAAAAATCCAATTCTTGCTATGTCTTTCACAGAATGATATTTGTTTTTGAGAAATGGCAAGTATACTCCTAATGGAAGAAACATAATTACATTTAAAACAAACGTTTTGATATCTATCGTGAGAATGGGTATTGGGTTAACCGAGCTATACCAAGGTGCTTGATTCGCGTATTTACCAATATTAATCTCTAAAGGAAAGAGTGTGAAATGAATCACACCCATGACATATATGAGAAAAGTCACGAGTAAAACATATTGCGAATATGTGAATTTTCTCTCTGAAGTACATAAGAATATAGAACCAATCAGAAATACCAGTACGAGAACATGCCAGGATGGAACTTCAAACATAATTGACATATCTTTCTCCTTTCTACCTATATGAATAAGGGTGAAAATATCCTTACCTTCCACACTAAAAAGCATAAAGGTATTTCTCACATATAGGGTAAATACAGTGATAAACGCAACGATGAGTAAATGAAACGTGGTTAATTTTGATTTCATCTCCTATCTCACTGTTTGTTTTCTACATGTATCTCTATTGGTAACCCTTCTATCCACTCATTTTCATTTGCTTTACGAGATTTGTCATTATCTATATACGGTTTTAAAACAATTTTTTTCGGAATAGAACCATTTGAAATGTAGTTGATGTCTAATGTGTAAGAATCTTTGTTTAACTCTCCAGAAGAGTCTAACTGTTCTAATTGTGTACCATTTTCATCGTATACCGCTACTCGTATTTGTTTTTTCATATCAAATTGAAAATCTTTTGCTGTAAAAGAAGCAACTACATGGGTTGTAACAGGTGTTACGGTAAGCTTGGATACAGAGAATGTCATATCACCTTTTTCTTTTTGTACCTGTGTTTTCATTCGTACAACATCTGCAACGGTTTTTTGTACCGGTACATTCAGTTCAAATACATGATCCATACCTTCAAATTGTATCTTTAGCTTCGCTTGAAATTCATTTGGTAATTTCGTATATTCTTCTGCATTCATTGTTTGTCTCTCGTCAGCAGCTGCTAATTGTACAATAAATGAATTTGGATGTCGTTTTCCTGCCATCTCATAAGAAGCACCTTGCATGAACGGTTTTCCATTCACTTCTACTTGCATACTTTCAATTGTGTTTGTGAGCTTTTTCTTTTCATTTCCTAACACAACTTGACCATCTTGTATATTCAACCCTTCAACATTGACAACCATCGCTGCGCGTGTTCCGTCAAATATAGATTCACTCACATGTAATTTGAGATTCTGAAAAGAACTTTCACTTCGAACAGCGTTTATCCAGCCCTTTTTACTTGCTTGTTGCAATCCAAGATCATGTTCCAAAGCTTGAAATATTTCACCTACAATCGGAACTTTTTTGATTCCTTCTGCCATAGTTGGAGAAGCAAATCCCGAACAAAATGTCCCGATTCCTAGTAATATACTTGCTGTAGCTACCGCAATTCCTTTGTTTTGGAAAAATAAAAATCTATTTTTCTCTTTCTGCAAAGGCATATCTTGAATCATTTGATAGGTTTGGTCTAACTTTTGACGTACATGTGAAGACATTTCATACATGTTCTCTTTTTCTTTTTGAATCGTTTTATCGATTTCAAATGGATTCATACTGCATCTTCTCCTTTTCATTTACATTAAATTGATGTAAAAGTTCTACTTTTGCTTGTTGTAATCGTTTTTTAACTGCACTTTCAGAAAGATTCAATGTATCTGCAACTTGTTTTAACGTCATATCTTGAAAATAATGCAAGACAATAACTATTCGCTGTTTCATAGGTAATTTCTCTATAGAATCTTGCATCTCAATCTGTTGATCATGATGAGAAATAGAAACAGGTTCTTCTATATACTCCATAGGTACTGTTTTAGAACGTTTCCCAATCATCGTAGTGCATTCATTAATTAAAATTCTAAATATCCATGTCTTAAAATACTCCACATGATTTAATTTATGTATCGATTGATATGCTTTCAAAATCGTTTCTTGTAAGGCGTCAGCAGTATCTTCATCGTGCTTCAAAATTGTTTTGGCTGTTTGAAATAAACTATGTTCTATACTTTTAATAAGCCGGATAAAAGCTTCTTTATCTCCACTCTTTGCCGCTAGAACATCTTGCTCAATTATCATGTTTTCACTTCCTTTTTTGTATTCTCTACATAGATTAGACTGTATACAAGCAAAAAAAGGATACTTTTATTTTCATTTAAAATATTCACAAATCGATACTAGATAGAGTATTGTATAAATTTAATTATTTGTTATTGAACTAAATGATAGAGAATGAATCCGAACATTTATTGGATCCATTTTTATTTTTATGGAGAAAACCAAATAATGAAAGTTTCCTTTGTAACAAAAATTAAGGATGTTATTGTTCATCAGGAGGAATTGTATTACAACTATTTTTAGTTTTTCTATTTTGTACACTGAATGTTTTAATCTATTTCAAATCGTCTCGATGGAGAAAACAACAAAATATTCAAATATTGGAACGACTAGAATATCACTTATACGGACAATTAATTAGTATTAATAAAGAAGAAAAAGATATTATACTGGATCCATTTTTTATTTGATTATTATTTATTTGTATAATCAATAGTTATAGAATCCCAAATAATATACCTGAACTAAAAATATGTATTTAATTGAGTTAAAAAAGATATTTCTAAATTCAAGTCAGAAATATTAGTAATAAAATATGCAAGAAAAGAACCTAAAATATAAATAAAAAGGGATAAAATACCAAACCTTTTAATAAATCTTATTCTATAAATCATTAATTGAAACGGAACAGCGAAAATAAAATACGCACATGAAAATGCTAAAGCATATACAAATAGGAATTCTAAATTTGCTTTTGATATAGAATTTGAAGAAATTAGTATTTCTATCAACGACATAGAAAAAACCTGAAAAAAGAATAACTTTTAATCTTTTGAAAAACAAATACTCTCCCTCACCAAATGTTGATTTTCAATAAAGTTTGATAAAAAGTATGCTGCAAACGTTGATTTTATAATAGGGGTCCCGACCCATATCCATCAACCTAAAAAGAAAACACCCCCAAAACGAGGGAACTAAGCAATTTGCTCAAAATCTTTGTCCTGGGGGTATTCTTTATTCTTAATTTGATAGGCATGGGGATATTCTATTTTCTTGGCTTGGTAGCGATGCGATCATACCCCCAGAAGCCAAAGAGGACTAGAAAAATTGTTTATCTGTGGCTTCTCTCATATGCATAATACATACTCTAGAATCCTGTCACTCTCCCTTGTACCTCCGCTCACAGGCCGGTTCATCCTTATTATTGTTTTTCGCAAAACAATTTTATTATGAAAAATCATGACCTCCACACCAGCGGATGATTCCCTGCCTGATGGCTTCCATCCGATCCGGCTCCGATTTGGAAACCGCCCATGCTATATGTCCATCTGGACGAATCAACGCCGTATGAACATCGTTCCAATCTGAAGTTTTCTCGATAAGCGAAGCGCGGACAACCTGAACATGTTTGTATTTCGACCATTCAACAGCGTCATCCACGTGTTCATCTGAAGCAAGATGAAGCAAGAGGAAGGAACCAGAATGAAACAGCTCATAGGCATTCCAGATTGCGCCATTCTCCAGCCGGAGCTTCAATTCCGTGAAGCGGCGACCGTTCAACGGGTGCGACAGTGCCTCCGCATCCGGCGCGTACCGGACATTAAATGCGGAGATTTGGGCAGATAACAGATAATTGGCCGCAGGTATTTGAAGCAGGCTGGACAACATGTCCCGCAACTCCATCATTCTTGGCGTGAATTCAAACAACAGCGTTTGAACCTCGGTATTTCTAAGCAGGGCCGTATTAATGGGGAATCGTTCCGCATGATAGCTGTCCAGAAGCCAATCCGGAGCCCAGCCCTTTATCTCGGCAGCCAGCTTCCAGCCAAGATTCATGGCTTCCTGTAAGCCTACGTTCAGCCCCTGTCCGCCAGCCGGGAAATGAATATGCGCCGCATCCCCCCCTAGGAAAATCCTTCCCTTTCGGTAACGCTCAGCTTGCCGTGTCGCATTCCCATAGCGGGATAGCCAATATGGTTCAGAAATCCCAAAATCGCTTCCGAGGATACGTATCAATCCCGAACGCAGCTCTTCTAAAGTAACCGGTTCTTCCTTCGGCATATCCATCCTCTCCGGATCTATCAAAACCACCCGATGCAATTGGGGCGTCACCGGTACAATCATGACCAGACCCTGCTGACTGAAGCGAGAAATCACACTCGATTCAGGAGGATTCGACAAAACTACATCTCCCAGCATAGCGGTAAAGGTCGTGTTTGTACCCACAAAGGGAATACCTACCTGTTTTCTGACAATACTTCTTGCACCGTCTGCACCGACAACATAAGCGGCCGACAACACGGATTCTCCATTCGGACCGACAGAAACAACCTCAACCCCTTGCCGATCCTGGCGTATCGATACAACCTCTTCTTCCCGCCGAATCTCCACGCCAAGACTTCTTGCCCATTCTTCCAGCATCTTCTCTGTATCATGCTGTGGAATAAAGAGCGTGTAATTTGAGGAAGAATCCAATGCCGAGAAATCCAAACGGGTATCCAATGCCGCAAAATGTCCTGTCGAGATCATCTTTCCTTTGCTCATTATTTTCGTTTTCAGCCCGCGCATATCAAAAATTTCCAGTGTGCGGGGATGAAGAGTTAGGGCACGGGAATAAGGCGTCGTCTCCTTCAATCTCTCAAGAACACACACTTTCACTCCAGCCAAGGTCAGCTCTGATGCCAGCATCATGCCAACTGGTCCTCCGCCGACAACGATGACTTCAAAATCCACTCGAATCCACTCCCCCTATAGTATTTTAAATGCCAATTATGGCAGTGCAACAATGGCATCAATTCCAATGAGCCATCCGGAAACGCAAGCGATTGAACGCCTGAAAATGTGCTTGCCGTCAAGGGCCATGTTAAACCAAATACCTCGAAGCCGGCATTGAAAATAATATCCACCAATTCCGGTCGATGATCTACCACATGAATTTTCATTTGAGCGACATGCTCCAGTTCCGCACCTACCGCTTCAAGAGCAAGCTTCGGATTAGTATGAAGCGCCTGCAATCCATAATTACCGGAACCGATCAATTCTCCCTTATCATTCAACGCCACCTGTCCAAAGATGAAGGCCAGACTGGACCGCGATGTCACCACAATTTGAGAGATGACATGATTTGTATCTGTTAGTGTTTTCGGATTGATTCTTTTCATGTTGATAACCATCTCTTTTTTGTTTCGAGCAAAACAATACGATTATTTTTGTTTTGCACAAAACAAAAATATCACAAGTTTCGTTGAGAATCAATATCATTTTTAAAAAATTTCTTGTCCAGCAAATACGTGACGAACGAACCCTTACTCAATATTCCCAGTCTAGCAGGTCTTTCAGTAGCATCTTGGAAAAGGCCAGCTGCTCAGGCGTATACTTGTTTAAAAAGCGCTTAAATCGCTGTTCGACTTCGTGATGAAGTCGCGCATGAATCTCGTATACTTTCCGACCTTTTGGTGTTAACCGAAAATATACTTCTTTTTTATTTTCATTGAGCTGTACTCTGCAGATCAATTCCATTCTCAACAGCTTGGTGCTAATACGCGTTATTGAACCCTTCGTCAAATTTATCTTCTCTGAGACGGTTGTGACATTAATCGGCTCATGGTCACCTATGCACGCAATCAAATGAATTTCAGATATATTTAGGTCAAGATCAAAGCCTAATTCATCTTTCATCTTTTGCATCTCTTCTCCGACTCTCTGGGTCAATTTACTGTTGTTTACCTCCTGCTGACTAATCAACCGGATGAACAACTCAAAAATCCATTGTTTCATCATTTCATTGTTTTCCATCAGTTTCCTCCTAAAGCTCAATCTCTCCCTTTATTATACTTATGGTTTCGAACAAAACAATACGCTCATATAGCGGAAGAAAATGTCCGTCCCTTCTATGAACCCTCGATAACTGTGGCCGTCGAAGAACGCCGGGACTTCGCCAAGAAGAAGTCGCCAATCTAGCGGGTGTCAGTGCAACGTGTTCCTTCATCCAGTACTCAAACCCAAGGAACGAAAAACAAGCCTTTGACGGTTCTGTTGCAAAATTTTCTACATGAAACTACACTCTAGAAAACATGATCTAGGAGAATCAGACATGAGATATTTTAAAGGAAAACAATTCAAGAAAGAGATTATTTTAGTAGCTGTCGGCTACTACTGCCGTTTTTCTTTAAGTTATCATGATGTATCTGAAATCCTGAAAGAACGTGGTATTTCAGTGCACCCAACAACCATCATGCGATGGGTTCATGAATATGGCAACCTCATCTATCAAATTTGGAAAGTGAAAAATAAATCTGCACGCTTATCCTAGCATTTGGATGAGACTTATATCAAAGTTAAGGGAAAATGGTGCTATCTCTATCGTGCAATTGGTAAAGGTGGACATACATTGGATATTCAATTTCGTAAAAAACAGGATTATCAGGCTGCCTATGCCTTCATGAAAAGATTAGTAAAACATTTTGGAGAACCAATGGTTCTCACTACAGATAAAGCGCCAGCATTACTTTGCGCATGTAACAAATTAAGAAAACAAGGATTTTATCAAACTACAATCCATTGTACAATCAAACATTTAAACAATCTTATTGAACAGGATCATAGGTATGTAAAGAGACGTTTTGTCAAATCCGCAGGATTTCAAAATCTTCGTCATGCTTCACGTACAATTAAAGGTATTGAAACCATACATGCCCTATATAAACAAAGGCGAAGTCTTCAAAGAGACTCCGCCTTTTCAACGTACACTGAACTTCAACAATTACTAGCTACTTCCTAAACATTGTTCTTCATTTACCAACCTGTTTATGCTTTTTTCAAACTTTGCAACAGAACCATTTTTGTTATTAGAAGCAAAGTTAGCTAAAAGTTTTTAAAAACTAAATTTAGTACCACAAATAGAACAATTATGGTAACAACGATACATGCTTCTATGGTGTACTTTTTACTTTCTTTTGCTAGTTGTACTTTCTCTCTATATTTCTCTTGTATTTCTTTTTTTTTATCTTTTGATTTCATATGCACTCCTTAAGAAATGATTGCTCTATAGTAACCCCCTCATTCGGAGAGAGATTCCAAGCATATCCTTTTACTGTTTAGAGTGACAATCTTTACAATGAATTTTGCCTTCGTTATCAAGCCATTTCTTTATTTCAGTCATGCCAGCATAATGAGGATAGTGTAGCTCTACATAAATAAGTTCCCTGCCTTGAATGTTTTTTCCGCAACTTACACATTTAGGTTTCACTCTTAACATGATATATTTCCCTCCTATTCCTAATTATACCATTAAGAAGAAACGATTTGTTAGGATTTTTAGATACATATTCTATACATGTTAAGTTGACATAACGTATCATTATCGGGATTCAATGTATTTAAAAGCCCATTAAAAGTCCCCAGATTGTTTAACTGGGGGACTTTTGTGTTCACATAATTCTCGTTAGCGGAAGTTCTAATTTAGTTAATAACCTGATTGTCATGATAGTTCATATACATACTTATCTATAACAGAAATGGTAGCCACTCGTTTTGT
>NZ_JAJJBY010000075.1:0-7916 GCF_022625245.1 Bacillus sp. TL12
TTTTAGAGTAAGTTGGGGGTTTTTGAACCAGAAAGGTATATTTTTAACTATAAAAACTATGAAAAAATTTATCCGCTTTTCCTTTTGCCTACTTGTTAAATTCAGCAAGTAAAATATTTTTAAAAGGATCAGGACTATTAGCTCTACCCATACTGTTCAAACTGACGGCCAACGTATGCTTGCCTCCAATTGTACCTCCAGCAAAAGTAACAAACCCTGGAATGCCACCTGAGTGCCCCCATATTGAGACACCGTTGGGAAGCTTATTTTCATAGATTCCAAGACCATATCTGCCGATTTCAGCAATTCCTGTAGGAACTGTAGTAAGCATTTGTTTTAGTTGCTGTTCCTTCAGTAATTTGCCACCGAGCAAGGAAGAGAAGAATTTGTTTAAGTCGTCAGCAGTAGAAATCATATCTCCAGCCGAGCTGCCTATACTGGGGTTAAAATAGGTAACGTCTTTTAGCTCACTTGCCCCTTCTGGTTGGACATAGCCACGGGCATGCTTGGTGCCTGGAATAACGCTTGAATTGCCAGGTAGGAATGTATTCGACAATTCAAGCGGTTCAATAATCCGATTTTCAATCTCTTCCGCATAGCTGTTTCCGGTTACTTTTTCAATAAGGATACCCAGTAATACATATCCTGTGTTTGAATAAGACCAGCCCTTTCCTGGGGCAAAGTCTGGGGGCATCGAAAGTCCAATCTTCACTAGTTCTTCAGCGGTATACGATCTTTTTGTGTCCATAATATCAGCTTCTTTTGACCTTAAGTATTCAGCGATACCACTTGTATGGTTCAATATCTGACGGACAGTAATCTGTTTAGCATCATATCCGTTTCCTTGAATGACACCAGGCAACCATTTTTCGATGGAGTCGTCTAGATTCAGGCGGTTCTCTCCAGCTAATTGAAGTACAACCGTTGCAGTGAACGTCTTCGTTACGCTGCCAATACGAAAGCGAAAATCTGTTTTCATTGGTTTCTTGGTGTTCAGATCCGCTACCCCAGCGGCATACCCCCAAGTTTTTCCACCCTCAGAAGTTTTAGCAAGTATCCCCGGGTATCCAAGTTGTAATGTATCCCGCATAGCTTGCTTGACGGAATTACGATCTCGTTGCGTGCTTGTTTGTGACGAACTAGATACATTTTGAGTGGGCTCTGCTTTTACAATTGAGGTTGGTGTTGTGTATAACAGGGAACTTCCAGCTATTAAAAGGGCCAAACTTGCACATGTAATTTGACTACGTGTTTTCATAAGGCATTCCTCTCCTCTATTTATATTGTATAGGTGGTTGCTTGCTGTTTCATACTAACCATACAGCTATCATCTCTACCAATGACAAAAGGTCAACATTGAATTCGTAATCATCTTCATAATGATTATTTTTACAAACACCATTCTGTCCTATTTTTGTTAGCACCACTTAACCTTAACAAAACTTCGCAACAGAACCAAACTTTATTATAAAGCTACAGTATTGGTCTTTATCTTGTCTTTCTTGCATTATTTTTTAGGATGGACCGTACCATTCGAGTAATAATCCACCATATACTCCCATGTATACTTACCATAAGTAGTAGTCATATCCAAGTATCTTATACCATTAGCACCAGGAGATCCCATATAGTAAGTAAATGGATAGGATTTAGATGCTAACTCTTCTTTAAATGTTGTTTCATAATCAATTAATCTATTATATTTTGTAATATTAGTTGTAGTAGTACCGGCAATTTTCTCATCGTACTCCATATCCACTCCAATAGTCCCTATTCTCTTATTTACATAAGCTTGTGGAAGGATATAGCTTCCGTCTGTATAGGAAAGTGTTCCATTTATCATGCTTTTTTTAACAACTTTTAGTAAGTAATCGGGTTTGTTCAGAACTGTACCATTTTGTTGGGTATCGCCATGAAAATACCAATTAGGCTGTAGAAGCACTACATCAAAAAGATTGGTTTGATTGGTTACCCAAGCTACTCTTCTTAAAATATCAGTATCTGTATCAACATAAGGAGCCCATGCTAATTTTTTGTATCCGTTTGTGGAAGAAGAAGCCCATGTATCAAGCGCTTTAAATAGCTGGACAGTCACATTAGAGTTCATACTATTATTTAATTTACTCCAATAATCTCCAGTGTATACTGTAGCTTTAGTACCATTTGGATCAGCAGTATCTTTATAAACATGTTCAACATTAACGTAAATACCTACTATATTGTTTGTCCAGATTACACTACCTAATTCGGTTTTGAATTTTTCTAGTTCTGCGGTAAGAGGGTCAGATTTAAAATCTGTACTGTTTGAACCTCTATGTAAAGTCCCTAACCAAATTTTTGCACTACTATCTTTTGCTATGATTTTTTTGATTAAATCTAATTTTAATTTGTAATCAGTATCATCATGAACAGAAATTTTCGGTGATAAAACAATAAACTGGTTGGCTCCTTTCATGAGATTCGTAAGCTCAGTATCTGTATATGTGTTATAAGTGGTAGAAGCAGCAGGATCAATTTTTCCAGCATACATAAGAACCGATTTCATAGATGGACCAAACGTAGTTGCTGCCTCTGCGTGATTAGTTGCCCCAAATAAAGATGGCAGCAATAAAGCTGCTGCAGTTACAGTAGGTAACAGAAACCTTCTTAATTCCCTAATCATACATTTCCCCCTATTTTAGTTAAATTTTGTATCTTTAGGGGTTATGACAACGATTTATTCTTTTTCGGGCCACTTGCAAAAAAATTTCAAATATATGATAAAACAATAACTTTAAGGCAATTAGATTTGAAGTTTTCAAGGAAATCTTCTTGAAATGTGTTCCGTAAATTTATTTTTAGCAGTATTTACAAGTATTCTGTAAACAAACCTTGTTAAATTCTTCTTAAAAAGTTAACGGAACTCTAATTCTGATAACTAAAATAATGAGTGGCTCCAAAAAGTGGTAATTTTTTTCGTACCCCTAATAGAGAATACTATCTGTACATTATCCTGGAAACTTAGGATCTTTAATCGCATACTCTTTTGGCGGTTCTGCTTCCATTAGGTTTCGTATAAAATAGTCCCATCGTCGACGTATAAAGTAAACATCTTCCGAAATCCCATGATGCCGATTAGGAAGAATCAGCAGGTCAAAGTCTTTGTTTTCTTTAATCAAAGCATTTGCCATTCGCATGGTTAAAGCGGGAGGGACATTATCATCCAGGTCTCCTGTTGCCAAAAGTAACTTTCCATTTAGGTTCTTAACCAATCTAGTATTATCTTGTTCACGGTATAGTTCTGAATTGAAAAGCCCTTGAAATCGTTCTCCCCAAGCTGCTAAGTATAAGCGTTGATCATGGTTCCCGCATCCTGACACAGCCACCTTATACACATCCGGATAAGCCAGTATAGCCCGAGCGGCTGCATATCCCCCTCCAGAATCGCCGTAAATGCCTACTTTCTCTGAATCTACAAAAGGATACTGTTCCGCAAGTTGCTTAATAGCTGCCACATGATCTTCAAGGCCTGCAGACCATTCCAGCTTCCCATCAGAAAAATCATGAAAATCCTTCGACCTATAAGGAGTACCTCTTCCATCCATTAGAATAACAGCAAAACCAAGCTGTGCAAAAGATTGAGCACCGCCCACTTGATCAACTGGTAGCCCTAATGCATACTCTCCCCCCCAAGTAAATTCTTTCGGTGTGCGAGTTATTTGAGGGCCCCCATAAATATAATCTAGGATGGGATATTTACAACCTTTGTTTATTTTTGCAGGAGGAATCAGTATTCCGTACAAATCCGTTATCCCGTCGGCAGCCTTGACAGTGAAACGCTTTGGAATTTGATATCCATTTGATAAGAGAAGTTGAATATCAGCTTGCTCTAATGTACAAATTAATTTTCCATCTGTTGAACGTAAAACTGATTTAGGTGGCATATCTACACGCGAAAAAGTATCTATAAAAAAACAATAATCAGGAGAAACAGACACGTTATGCTCGGCATTCTCTGGTGTAAGGAGCACTAAGTCTGATCCATCTAGCCGAACCCGATAAAGATGCTGAAGATAAGGATCCCGTTCCGGCTCCCGGCCGCTAGCGGTAAAATACACCCACCCCCCTTGTTCATCAACGCCTATCAATCGACGGACTGTCCAGGATCCAGAGGTAATTTTGTTTTTAAGTCTTCCTGTACTGCTGTCATAAAGATAAAGGTGCGACCATCCGTCGCGCTCGGAATGCCAAATAAAAGAATTATCATGGCATAACCATTGGACATTTATACGCCCTTCGCCACTTTTAAGGTTGTAGAGGTCGGTAAATAGGAAAGTCTCACTCGTCTCCTCTAACAAAGCTTGAGTTTCACCAGTTTTTGCATGAGCGGCAACAAATTGCATAGATCGATAATCGCGAGACATTTTTGTGAAATAAACAAAGCCGCTGTCGTTTGTCCAATAAGCTGTTTGACAACCAGGGCTTAATGGTGACAAATGTCCAATAATCATAGGTTCTGTATCCAATTGAATCATCGATTGCTGTTCAATATCGCAAATTACAAATTGGGCTAATGGAAGGTGTTTATCTCCGACTAGCGGATAGCGATACGTATGGATGACGGGCGGCTTTGCTTCTTCAGAAGGAACTGATTGCAGAAGGGACATTTTTCGTACCTTGCGTTGATCAAGCCGGTGCGTCAAGATTTGTTTGGAATCCGGTGACCACAGTGCTGCTGGTGGAATCTTTGGGTTATACAATCGTTTAAAGACAGCGGAAGTTTCTGTCTCCGGCGGAGTGCCATAATCATAGTATCGCTTACCATCATGAGTCAGTTGGATGATTTGTCCTGTTTCTAAAGAGCGTACAAATAAATTATATTCCTTGATAAACGCAGACCAGCGCCCGTCAGGGGATCGAAGTTCATGCGCAGGCACTTCTTTAGCCCTGATTTGTTTGCACTGATATTCAGTTAAATCGCAAATCCACGTGGATTCATCTGCTTCAAATTGAATAGCCTTCTCTTCATTGACATAAGTAAAGAAATTGAAGGGAAGGTTATCTGGATCGAACTGACGGTTCATTGCATTGGAGAGAGATTCTGCAAGCCTAGCATGATCGAAAGCAGGTTCTTTAGTATTTGACCATGGATTAACTATTACAAATTGCTTGCCGCGTCCGCTTTCTTTTCGTATATCCCTTTGATACCAAAAGCGGCTTCCTTTATCTAGCCAATTAGGAAAAACCTTGCCGTTAAATACATCTTTTATAGCGTTCCAAGAAAGCAGGCGCTCTGCTTTCTTATACTGTTCATAGGTTACTGGTAATGTCATATCTATCACTCCTTTAATTATTTATAACATCCACGTTAGTGTAGTAAAAACATAGAATCATTCATTTTTCTCATATTCAAGGACTTACATAAAATACTAATCTAAACAGCTTATAGGTGAATTCTTTTTGTTTTGCGCCGATCTTACATGTGCTGGTTCACCTACCTTTTTAATCAAATGCATAACTTCAAGCCGCCTAATATGCAAGTATCATGATGTTTAAGTTTTCTAGATTTATTCGGTAATTGCAGGGCTTTGTCAGTTTATATTTCTTTATAAGATTTTTAAGTTGTTTTTCGTGTAAGATAACTTCATCTTACAATGTGACTCTTTCCCCAAACTTTCATTTATCTTACAATAACCTTACAAAAGGAAAATTTTAGTTTTAAGCAAGGTTTTAATTAGTGGAAACGGGGGGAGAGAAAGTGGAGAGAACGATTATAATCGTTGATGATGAGCTTGAAATCATAGAGATACTAAGACTTTTTTTGGAAATGGAAGGCTTTTCGATACTGGAAGCGCGTGATGGTAAATCAGCTTTAAACCTTATACAGAAATTCAAAGTTGATCTAGCTATTATTGACATTATGATGCCCAATATTAATGGATACGAATTGATTAAAATAGTTCGGAAAGAATACAAAATGCCTATTATTATTCTTTCTGCTAAAAATCAGGAAATGGATAAAATTATGGGATTAGGACTAGGAGCAGATGATTTTATATCGAAACCATTCAGCTTGTTGGAGGTATTAGCACGAATCCAAGCTCAACTTCGAAGAACATATGATTTTAATGTTAGCTCGTTAAATCAAGAGCGATCTCAAACGTGCTTTGATGACCTGGTGTTGGATCATCGCTCTTGTGTTCTTTATAAGCAAGGACGCGAAATTAAACTTAGCGCTCTAGAGTATAAATTATTGAAGTTATTTATGGGGGAGCCAGGTCGTATTTTTACCAAAAAGCAAATCTTTGAGAACGTATGGTCTGATTACTATTGTTCAGATGACAATACTATCATGGTTCAAATTAGTAGATTGCGAGAAAAAATAGAAGATCATGCAAGAAATCCAGTATATTTAAAAACTGTACGGGGTTTAGGTTATCGATTTGCGAAGAAGGAAGAATTGAATGAACGATAAAAATAAAATATTTAACACCTTAATTAAAACTTATGTTTTCTTCTCGTTGACTCTTGGAATTAGTGTTGTTGTCCTACTTGTCATTTTAAATTTTCAAATGAAACAGAAGTTCGAAAATACTGTATTGTCTAATTTAAGAGCGTCTGAAATTGTAAGACAGAACTACTCAGACATTCCCACCGATGCAATTGAGTCATTTAATGGATGGATTGAAATTCTCGATGAAAATTTGCACGTTGTTTATATCAAAGGGAAGAAACAAGATAACTCATTCGCCTATACGGAAAAAGAATTAAATAGCCTTTTTTATGACCAAAAAGAAAATCTGTATCACACTTCTCTAGCACCATTTAAAACAAAAGATGGTAAAACGGCCTATTGTCTCATTAAGATTCCCAAAACATATATAAAGCAAGAATTCACAGTAACAAGTGCAGCGAAAGACCATATTACAGCTTTTATAAAATTGTTGCTTCAAACCTTTCTCCTTTTTCTCTTTTTATTCGGGATTAATGTTTATATATATAGCCGATGGATGGCTATGAAAATAACCAATCCGTTACTTTCAATCGCTAATGGAATTAGAAACATTACGAATGGCTATTACTACAAAAGGCTTCATTTTAAGGCAAATTATGAATTAATGAAAATACAAAATTATTTTAACCTTATGGCTGAAAAACTAGAAAAAACAGAAATGGAGAAAAAACAATTAGAAGAAAGCAAGAAGCGCATGCTTGTCCATATTTCTCATGATTTAAAAACTCCTATTACAACTATTCAGGGCTATGTTGAAGCACTGCAAATGGGTCTTATTAAGGAGGAAGCGAAGAAACAGCAAGCTTTACGTATCATACATACAAAAGCACGACTCGTTACAGAATTAATTGAGGATGTTTTTGAATTGTCTAAACTTGAAAGCACCGACTATCCATTTGTAACTGAAATACTGGATATTTCTGAATTTATTCGTGAAATATCTGCCGAATATTATGGACTGTTTGAAGAAAAATATTTTCACTTTCAATTCGAAATCCCTTCTCAGGAAATACTCGTTTCTTTTAACTATACATTATTATATCGAGCCGTTTCTAACGTACTGTCCAACGCCTTAAAATACAACCCAGAAGGAACGAATGTCTTCGTTTCGCTAATAGAAGATACTCAAAAGATACATATTAATATCATCGATGATGGCATTGGTATTCCTAATTCTATAAAAGAAAAAGTATTTGAAGCATTTTTCAGGGGAGACCAATCAAGAAAAAGTGATGGGGGAACAGGTCTCGGTTTAACAATTTCAAAACATATTGCGGAGAAACACGGAGGTCAAATTTACTTACATACTGACGAAGGAAAAACGAAATTTCAAATCACCTTACCTAAAGCTGGTTACAATAAGAATCTAGTACAAAATTAAAAAGACTTATGTACTTTACTCGCATAAGTCTTTTGGTGGTTC
>NZ_JAJJBY010000076.1:0-7573 GCF_022625245.1 Bacillus sp. TL12
GATATCTTTATCTAATGATGACATTACTTTTTAACCTCCCTCTATATCTGCATAATAGTTACCGTATATGGTAACTATTATGCATACCAAATATGGTAACATCAATACCAAATATGGTAACTATCACGTTAAGAAAAACCTTATAGATAAAGGCTTTTTTTAATTCCCCTTGTGTCTTTTATAATAAGAGCTAAAAATCTCACTAAAAATCGTGTGATTTTTAGTGAGATTTTTAGCTCTTATTTCACACTAGTGTCAAGGGTTTATTAGGTTGTCCATTCTATATCTATTAAAGGGCTATCAACTCATCAATGGGCAGGTAGTATTTTTGAGAAAAAATCTCTCAAAAATCTCCACCATTTCCGCTTCGCTTCACCATTGATGAGTTGATTTCGGCAGGTTTTGGCATATCGCCAAGCCGAACATACCAAAAACGAGGATTTAAGTAGCACGACTTGGACTAGAAATTGTACCTGCCGAACCGCCTAGATCGGCTGTTCATAAACATATCTCTTACTCTATATGTTTATGACACTATAAGGGGCTAGCCCCTCGCTTCGCTTCACCCCAGCCACTACCTCACACCCAAAAACAAAGGGCGGATATACATGTTTCTAACACAAATAAAATACTCCATTTGCTTTGCTAGGTCCGTTTTGATTGACCAACTGAATGACACTAAAATCCTCTTGCCTCGTCATAATTTTAAACTCTTCGTACTTAAATTTCATTTTAGTAAACATTTAAGAAAAGTTAAGTGTCATAAAATCCCGAATCCATTGATATGACTGTGTTTGTGTCACTTTTTTCTTTTTTTTCTCTCTTCTATATCACAATGAGCTTTTCTCCATACAATGAACGGAGAGTATTTTTTGAGAAACCCACTCAAAAAACCGTATCAACAATTAGATACGGTTTTGGTAGTCTCAAAGAAATGGAAATTTAAAAAGCTGATTCGATTGTTAATACAGCAGATGTAACAGTAAGAAGATCAGAAGACATACCTGGCAGTAAAAACATAAAGGCCTGAATTCCGATTTCAGTTCCTGCTGTTAGGAAAACAGGTGCAGCTGGTCTTTGAGCAAATGGAACTTCAACTAATTTAGGAGTTCCCATTAGTGTAAGCGTTGCTGCTGCTTGAGAACCTGGAATAGGTGTCCCATTAGCAGTCAATTGAGTAGATGCTGCGTCGAGGTTTCCTCCTCTAGAGATAGCTTTAAATTCATAGTACAAATTATAAAATCCTGATATTAAAATTACAAGTTTTCCGGTAACAGGATTAAATCCAATACCATTTCCCTGACTAGCTACAGTTAATGGAACATCAAAACTAAAGCCATCTGTAACTAGGATATCAAAAGATGTAGCTAAGGCTGCAGTTCTGGCTAAAAAAGTACCAGGAGCAAGTGGTGGAGTAGGACAAGGGTTAGGGAAGGGAACAGAAGTTGTGGGAGGAGTAGGACATGCAATACTTTCTATATTTTTATGAGAATGACAGTGACAGTGATTGTTCATATTTTCACCTCCGTATTGAGGGATTTTTCTACACTTTATAGTTAATTCAAAAATAAAAAAAATGATAGAGACAAATCCCTATCTGGTTTTGATAATAAAATCATATTTTGTAGCAAAAACCACGTTTTTTAAAATGAAAACATGGTTTTTGCTTGTGCTTAATCATTGTGGTCAATATAGTTTATGATGATTTGTTATAGTAGTGTCTGTCAACGGTAAGCGGAACGAAGTGAGCATTAAGGAGTTGACAGATTCACTACACCCAAATCCTCTTGTTGTGTCAAAACGGTAACCGTTTTGACCTGCCTACCGGCGAGGAAGCCCCCTCAAAAAATGAGGGGGTTGGGGGTGTTTTTTTATGGGGTCTGGGGAATGGTTCCCCAGTAGGTTTGGACAAAGTCCAAGGTTTTTTGTTTGGTCATGTTAAACATGACTCGGCATAGCCGACGATCCCCCGTAGGGGCACACGCTTTACATGGAAGTCCACCGAAAAACAGGAGAGAAGTATATATACTTTATAAAGTGGTCGAGAACAATATAAAGAGAAAAAATAGGACAAGTTGAGGTGAGGATTCGTGAGTTTTGCCATTTGTAGGATGCAGAAATTTAAGATGCGAGATGTGAAAGGAATCCAGATTCATAATCAACGAGAAAAAGAAAGTCATACAAATCCTGATATTGAAAAAGAACAAAGTCATTTAAATTATGATTTACATAACGATCAGTACATTGATTATTTGAAAACAGTAAAAGAAAAGATTGAACAAAATGTAGAGACCAATCGAGCGATTCGAAAAGATGCAGTTGTGATGTGTGAATTTGTAGTAACGAGTGATAGAGAGTTTTTTGAACGTTTAAGTGAAGAGAATCCAGATTCTCAAAAAGAATTCTTTAAAGAAGCTTATAGCTTTCTTAAGGAACGATATGGAGAACAAAACATTGTACATGCAGCGGTACATTTGGATGAAAAGACACCTCATATGCATGTAGGGATGGTTCCGATAACGGAAGAAAAGAAATTATCAGCAAAACAGATCTTTAACCGTAAAGAATTAGTTTCACTCCAGGATGATTTTCATGCTCATATGGTAGAGAAAGGTTTTGATTTAGAACGTGGAGTATCTAGTGATAAAAAACATATTGAAACCGCACGTTTTAAAGCTTTAACAGCAAAAGAAGAAGTACAAGTGTTAGAAGATACACTTTTAGAGAAAGAGCTGGAAAAACAACAAATAGAGAAATCGATGCAACAAATGCAAAATCGTTTAAATGTTTTAAAAAGAGCTGTTAAAGTAGGAAAACGAGTAGAAGAGATGCCTGTGAAAGAAAAAGGGGGTCTCATACGCTCTAAAACGGTCGAAATTGGGTTAGAAGACTTTCAAAGGATTAAAACCCTTGCAAAAGCCTCAGAGGCCTTTAGAAGGGAAAATGAGACGTTACAGAGACAAAATCATGCGTTGAAAGCGAATAATACAGATTTACATACAACTGTAAAACGTTTAGAAAAAGAAAAAAAAGAATTAGAACCATATAAAGCGAAATATGAGAGACTTCAAAAGTTATTTACACAAATACAAGAGTTTTATAGGGAACGAGTTCCGCAAGGATTGGAGAAATTTCAACAAATTGTAGGATATTGTAAGAAGAAAGTGAATATCACTTTAAATCCCTTTAGCAATACTCGATTTAGTGAAAATAATTTAACAGAACATGAAAGAAAGGGATATGATTTTGCTTCAAGAGATATACAGCAGAAGAAAAAAGAGAAAAATAGAAATAGAAATAGAGATAGTGGTTTAGAGAGATAAATAAAAAGAACTCTATTAAGAGTTCTTTTTATTTTATTCCTTCTCTTTCGCGTAAAGCTTTGAATCTATCAAATTGGCTTCGATATTGATAATCTTTATTTTCCTTTTTGCTAACAAGGATTTTTCCATCATATTTTGTAAATTTTTTACTTGTATTTTTATCTGTCCATGCAAGATTTTCATTAACTACATAAACATTTGATGTGCCCATTTTTAATACATCAATAAAACCGTTTTCTTCAAGGATTTTAATTGCTCTATAAATTGTCATTCTTGATTTTCCGAAATAATCTTCAAAAACTGAATATGAACAGGCTAAAGCATTACGGTTGTCCATATGTTCTAATATAAAAAATAATAAACTACTAGCAAATGGCTGTTTTGTCATTAACCAACGTAATTCAGGCATATTATCACGATACAATTGTATAAAGTTATAGTTCTTTTTTTCTTCTTCTTTTTGTTTCTCTGTCTTCTCTTTTTCTTCCTCAAGCTCTAGTAATTTTTGAATTTTGTTCAATTCTTTGCTGGTTAATTCAACTGTAATCTTTTTTTCTTCTTCATTATTCAATTGCAACACCTCTGATACCATTTTTTAACCCTCCTATGTATCACAAGTTATGATACATTTATGTATCAACTTTGTTACATCATATAACAAAAAGAGAGTCATGTGAAGAATAATTTGTTACAAGATGTAACATTTATGTATCACAAGCTATGTTACATTTATGTATCACAAGCTATGTTACATTTACTCTTTAAAAAGCCTTATTTATCAAGGTTTTTAGCCTGTCCCTTTCTATATCTCCTAGTAGGGCTATCCACTTATCAATGGACAGGTAGTATTTTTGAGAAAAAGTCTCTCAAAAATCTCCACCTTTTCGCTACGCTTCACCATTGATAAGTGGATTTCGGCAGATGATGTCATGTCGCCAAGCCGAACATACCAAAAACGAGGATTTAGGTAGCACGACTTGGACTAGCAATTGTACCAGCCGAACCGCTTAGATCAGTTGTCCGCAAAATATCTCTTACTCTATATTTTTATGACATTACAAGGGGCTAGCCCCTCGCTTCGCTTCACCCCAGCCTTACCTCACACCCAAAAACAAGGGGGACATATTTACATTATTCTAAGTATAATTATCCATTTAGATATACAGAGTATTCAGTTATTTTTTTCTAAAATATTACTCTGTTTACATATTGAGGTAAATATTTTACGTTTGAGAGGATAAGAAAAGCACCTGTACTCTTTTAAACAATAACCAAATTTTTATTAAACTTAGTAAGGAGGAATTGGTAATGAAAACAATAGTTTGTAAAGAATGTGGATCTTCTAATTTTAAAAAAGGTGTATTAGGTTCTGAGCAAGCCCATGTGTATGAGCCGAATAACGTATCAATATTTAAAAAACATTCAAAATTACTTGTGGAATTTTGTTTAGATTGTGGGGAAGTTATATCATTTAAAGTTGAACAACCTGAGAAATTTAAAAGATAGTTTTAGTAAATGCCGAACCGCTTAGATCAGCTGTCAATAAAATGCTTCTTACTTTATATTTTTATGACACTAGAAGGGGCTAGCCCCTTGCTCCGCTTCACCCCAGCCACTACCTCACACCCAAAAACAAAGGATATTAATGTGATGGACTATTTTCAATTTAATATTTTTTTCTCAACACTAAAATAGATATTGAGTAAGAACATAATACTCCAGTTAATAAAAATGTATTTGCTAATTTATATTGCTCACTTGTTAATGAGTAAAGATTGCCTATTAGAAAAATAATTGAATACGCAAATAAAAATACAAACAACGAAATTTTTGCAGCGCTTCCTGTAATTTTTTCTCCTCTTTCATCATTTTCTTCTTTTATCGCAAAATGTGTAGAATATAATACCCCAATTAATCCAACGATTGATATAATAATTCCAATTATAAGTATCATTCCATTTCCCCCTCTATCGTATATTGAAATACTTTATGGAACTCTGTACCAAGAACATGGGCTATTTCAAAAGCTAAAATAAGAGATGGATTATATCGATTCGCTTCAATTGAGGCAATAGTTTGTCTACTAACACCTACACGTGTTGCTAATTCAGTTTGTGACCACCGCTTTTCTGCCCGTAGTACAATTAGATTGTTTCGTAACGTCCCTTTTTGTTCCATAGATACCTCCGTTTTTTATATTATTTCTATGATTGTAATTTATTTTTAACATATTGTAAACTTTTTTTAACAACTGAATAAGTGTATATAAATAATACACGGTGTCTGTCAACGGTACCGGACCGATTCCGAAAGGGAGCGGGAGGATAAGGAGTTGACAGACTTACTATGTAACCCTCTTGCAGAACCAAAACGTACATCGTTTTGGCCTGCCAACCGGCGAGGGAGCCCCTCAAGGATTGAGGGGTTGGGGAGTTCGATTGAGGGGGTCTGGGGAAGAGTTCCCCAGTAGGTTTGGACAAAGTCCAAGGTCTGTTTTTTGGCACGTTGTAGCGTGCTTGGCGGTAGCCAAAATAGCCCCGCAGGGCACACCTTTACGATAGTAAAGTATAGTGTGCTATACTTTACATGGAAGTTCACCGAAAAACAGTAGAGAAGTATATATACTTTATAGAGTGATCGAGAACAAAATAAAGAGAAAAAATGAGACAAGTTGAGGTGAGGATTCGTGAGTTTTGCCATTTGTAGGATGCAGAAATTTAAGATGCGAGATGTGAAAGGAATCCAGATTCATAATCAACGAGAAAAAGAAAGTCATACAAATCCTGATATTGAAAAAGAACAAAGTCATTTAAATTATGATTTACATAACGATCAGTACATTGATTATTTGAAAACAGTAAAAGAAAAGATTGAACAAAATGTAGAGACCAATCGAGCGATTCGAAAAGATGCAGTTGTGATGTGTGAATTTGTAGTAACGAGTGATAGAGAGTTTTTTGAACGTTTAAGTGAAGAGAATCCAGATTCTCAAAAAGAATTCTTTAAAGAAGCTTATAGCTTTCTTAAGGAACGATATGGAGAACAAAACATTGTACATGCAGCGGTACATTTGGATGAAAAGACACCTCATATGCATGTAGGGATGGTTCCGATAACGGAAGAAAAGAAATTATCAGCAAAACAGATCTTTAACCGTAAAGAATTAGTTTCACTCCAGGATGATTTTCATGCTCATATGGTAGAGAAAGGTTTTGATTTAGAACGTGGAGTATCTAGTGATAAAAAACATATTGAAACCGCACGTTTTAAAGCTTTAACAGCAAAAGAAGAAGTACAAGTGTTAGAAGATACACTTTTAGAGAAAGAGCTGGAAAAACAACAAATAGAGAAATCGATGCAACAAATGCAAAATCGTTTAAATGTTTTAAAAAGAGCTGTTAAAGTAGGAAAACGAGTAGAAGAGATGCCTGTGAAAGAAAAAGGGGGTCTCATACGCTCTAAAACGGTCGAAATTGGGTTAGAAGACTTTCAAAGGATTAAAACCCTTGCAAAAGCCTCAGAGGCCTTTAGAAGGGAAAATGAGACGTTACAGAGACAAAATCATGCGTTGAAAGCGAATAATACAGATTTACATACAACTGTAAAACGTTTAGAAAAAGAAAAAAAAGAATTAGAACCATATAAAGCGAAATATGAGAGACTTCAAAAGCTAGTTGCACAAATGCAGGAGTTTTATAAAGAGCGAGTTCCTCAAGGATTGGAGAAATTTCAACAAATTATAGGGTATTGCAAGAAGAAAGTGAATATCACTTTAAATCCATTTAGTAATACTCGATTTAGTGAAAACAATTTAACTGAACATGAAAGAAAAGGTTATGATCTTGCTTCAAGAGATATACAGCAAAAGAAAAAAGAGAAAAATAGAAATAGAGATAGTGGTTTAGAGAGATAAATTTTTAGAAAATGTGTTTTCACTAGGTTACACATAAAAAAGACAAGAATAAATTATATTATGTTTTAGTGTATTCTCCTTATCTCACAAGAAAGCCCAAATCCATTATTAGGATCTGGGCTTTCTTGTGAGAATACAAAAAAAGGGTCGGCATTATTGTATTAAGTTAGTCATTGAATCCCTTATGTGATGATAAAAAAGACCTAAAAAAGTACCCGTAGAATTTTAAATTTGGGTACTTTTTTAGGTTAGCACCAACTATTTTATGATTTTAAGATGTTTTACTTCTTTTCGGACTTGTTCTAAATTTTTATCCCGTCCTCTAAAAGCAAATGAG
>NZ_JAJJBY010000077.1:0-7408 GCF_022625245.1 Bacillus sp. TL12
CAAATAAAAATATAAATTATAAAATAAGCATATCATCTATTTACTTTTTAAAGAGTAAATAGATGATATGCTTATTTATGAAAAGAGGATATATTTATCCCGTTATTTACGGGTAGTAAGAGGCCCAACTTAAATTTCTTAAAAGTAAAGAAGTTAGGCGGGAAATCACTTGCCCGTAAAAGCCTGATTCGTGAGGGCTAATAATCAGTGGGAGATGAAGAAAACTCTCACTAATTAAAGCTTCACTTTATTCCTTCACATCAATCAGCTCAAAACGTTCGCAAACGAGTAACATGTCTTCAGAAAATTCACGACCGATTTCATTCAGTTCTTTTGTGAAGAACTCTATATGAGTGTTTTTCCAATATTTATAGGTACGATCGCCTTCTCCTTCGGCAATAGCAAATTCCTCAGAGACTTCATTCATTGGTGTCAAAGTTACTTCTATCGTTTTAATAATTGCTACAGGCTCGTCAGCGCTATTCAATATAATGCTATAATCATTTGTTGTTGGAAGTGGTTCATTTTCTAACTCGTAAAAAATATGTCCAGAGCATGTTGCTGTTTTTACGCCATCAATTACTAATTGGGCAAGGTAGTCAGGAGAAGCGCCAAACTGCCATGCGCTGACAGTTTGAGGTTTATCGTTTTCCTTCCAGTATTCATTCCAGTATTGCTGTGCTAATTGATTCATTAGTATCATTCACCCATTTCTCAAATGTCTAGTTAAATACCTCATTGCTTATGATAAGGTTCCGTTTGGTCAAAATAGATGGTTTGTTTGATAAATTACATTTTCTTTGTTGTTTTTTAGGGTAGTAAAAGGAAACTGCTTAATGAATATGGTTTATATACTCGTGCTGTTCATTTATATCCATCTATTTAATAAATCTATACATACATTTATATTAAAGAATATTCAAAATAATAAAGTCAAGATGTTTTAAACAACTACCTACGTTTTTAAGATTAGATGATTCTTGTGGAATTATAAAACCAACGCTTTTTATGAAGAGTTGGTTTACATGTGTCTTTTCATTAAAATGGGGATGGGAGGGTACGGCAGTTAGGTAGGTATAGTTGCAACTAACCGATACTACTTTAGAAATATCGGCTAGTTATTGTCTTTTTATAGGTGATCTTCCTATGGTTATAGCAATACGAATGCAGTGAATACAATAGCTAACAAAATACGATAATAAGCGAAAGGTTTTAAACCTATTTGTGCTAATAGTTTTAGGAAAGTCACCACTGCTAGCATCGCTACTACAAAAGAAGTAATAAACCCTACTGCGAACATTGGGATATCATCCATACTTAAATACTTCCAGCTCTTTAATAAGTCTAATCCTGTTGCGCCAACCATAACGGGAAGAGCAATAAGAAAAGAGAATTCGGATGCGGCCTTATAATTTGCCTTTGCTAATAATCCACCAGAAATAGTAGATCCAGCTCTTGAGAAACCAGGATATACTGCTAAACATTGAAATAACCCTATTGTTAATGCTTGACGATATGTTAAATCGTCTAATGAATAAGCAGTAGCCTCTGTCTTTTTATTCTCTGCAAAAATCATAAGAATTGCGCCCGCTACAAGTCCAATCACAACAGTATATGGCTGAAATAAGTATGCTTTGATCACATCATGTAATAGTAAGCCAGCAATTACGGCTGGGAACACACCTAGGAAAACATGTAGTGCATTGAATTTTTTCTCTTTCTGCAAGAGAGGTTTAATGTTACATAAAGAAACAAGTCGTTTATGATATAAAACAGCAATAGCCAAAATTGCTCCTAACTGTATGACAATCTCAAATGTTTTTGCTTTTTCTCCCTCAAAACCTAATAAATGTCCGACTAATATAAGATGCCCAGTAGAAGAGATAGGCAAAAATTCAGCTAGCCCTTCTACGATACCGAGTATGAAGGCAATAATTGTATCGCTCATAATTTCACTCCTATACCAAATATTAATGAAGATCTACGAAAGAAAGCGAGTAACGTTTTTCTTAGTGAAAAACAATAAAGTTGTATAGATAGAATATAAAATTAAAAATGCTATAATGCTATAAATCACCAGTGTAACTGTAACTGGAGCCCATATTTTAATAAAAGTCCACGACACTCCAAGTAATATCCTTGGGAGTTTTAAAATGAATAGTGCTCCACTTAAAATGGCACAAGCATTTATAAGGAATAATATGAAGTTCTTTTTAGTTAATAAAGACCAATTGCGGTGTTTTTGTAATAGCCTTCTTATAAATCTTATGGTTAAAATGATAAGTAATATATTTAAGCACCCTGCCACAGTGAATATTACGGTTGCTACTTTATCTATTTTTTGAAAGCTATCTATTTGTTTTGCATCAGAGATGTTTTTTCCATTCCAGAGATCTATAACTCCTTGACCAATTGATGTTGTAACTGCACTTTTCATATTAGATAAAACTGCTACACCTGTTTGTGTATCTGGTTGCATTATAATAAAAGACGAAAAGTTTGGATTTTCTCCATCATGGTATACAATTTGTTGGTCTTTTTGTAAAACAACCCATCCACTGGCATAGTAGCTATTATCATGAACGGATTTTACTGTCTTATCAGGGGTGTGTGAATCGGAAATTAGTTGAGAATTAATAGAATCGTTTGTTTCAGTTCCTAACTGAAGATTCATCCATTTTACTAAATCATTTGTATTACTAATAATATAACCTGCAGGTGTATTACCACGATAGATAGGTTGTTCATATGGATATGGTCTCATAAATCTTAATTTATATCCGGTAGCCATCTCGTTAGGGGGGCCTTGTAAGTAACCTACTAATGAATTTTTCATTCCAATTTGATCTAGAATGTTCTGTTTTATATAAACTTCATATGGCCTCTTTGTTACTTTTTCAATTATGAGTCCTAAAATATCATAATTAATAGTTGCGTATTCAAAAGAACTTCCTGGCTTATGATTCAATTTCGTATGTTGTAATGTTTTAACAGTCGCTTCTAGTGCATCATCCTCTGTACTGATAGGAATGGAGCTAATAGTAGTAGAAGGTATTCCGCTAGTTTGATACAACAAATGATTTAAGGTAGTGTTTACTGGTTTATCGTTATAAGTTAATTTAAGCCAGGGTAAAAACTTTGTGATATCATCGGTTCGCTTTAGTAGACCTTCTTTTTCTAATTGCAAAATAGCTAAACCAGTAAAGGCTTTACTTGTTGAAGCTAACTCGAATAAGGTATCCCCATTCACAGGCTTTTTTGTTTTTAAATCTGCATATCCAAATCCTTTTTGATAAACGGTTTTTCCTTTTTCGACAATCACCACTGATATTCCGGGTATTTGACTAAGCTCTTGTTGCTCTTTAATAAATTGATCAACTTGTTGTATACGTTGTTCTTTAGTTTGTTCACTTTCAGCAAAGCTAATGTGGGTTAATGGGATAAGGAGGATTAGTATTAAAAAACTAATAGGCAGGTAATGGTAAAGTTTCCTTTGCTTTTTATTCATTTTTAATAGCTCCTATCTATAGGGAATAATGGATGATAGAGTTGCTGTCATCATTATAGGAAGTGTTTTAAATCTGCATAATTGGAAAGTAGCCCACACCTCAAAGATATGAGAAAGAAACAAATAGAGATGTGGGAACAAATTTTTTGTTTTATCTGTTCGGATTAATGAATATCGACTTTTTTAAAATAAAATACGGTTGCAATAAGACCAATCAGGGATGTAGCAACGATCACGATATAAGAATACTCTGGTGGATATGTCGGTTGTAGTTCATTGTTTGCTATATCGAGTGTAGCTGCCCAAGGGAATAGGTCTTTATGCTCCGAGTTTATCGACATAAGGTTTATCAATGTTATAATAATTGTTAATATAATGGGAGCAACATAAGTTTTCATTATAAGAGTCAGCAGTACAATAGGAGTCGATAAAACAAAGAGAAATCCACCGCATATCAAAAACCTCATAAGAGATTGAAAAAGTAAGGAGTTACTGAATCCAGAAAAGCTGCCTAATAGTCCTAGTAATAATGTTAATCCCCAAGCAACTAGAGTTAACATCATAATCCAAAGGAATAGGAGAATAAATTTACTTATAATAAAGTTAATACGTGATACAGGGATGGTTAATAAATTCTTTAAAGTGTCTTCTGTATATTCACGGTTAAACAAATAAGCGATAACAACTCCGTATAGCGGGACTCCTAGTACTACAGTAGTATATAGATTTACTTCAGAGAACAGTTGGGAAAATACAATAGTCGGATTAGGATTCTTTGTGCGCATGTGTATATAAGATAATACAACTACCATAAAAGGTGCTACAGCTGCCCCAATAATACTAAGCAAGAACATATTAGAACGTTTCAATTTTAATAGTTCCGTATATAGTAGATTAACCAATTGTCCCACCTCCAACCAATTTGGTGAAATAGTCCTCTAATCTGTCTTCACTCATTATAATTTTTAATACTTCGATATCGTTTTGAACAAACGTTCTATTAATCTGTCCTTGTTGACCAAAATGAGAATAAACGCGAATATTTCCGTCATCATGTACTTCATAATCAAAAATATGAAATTGTTTTTCTAACAGCATCGCAGCTTTATTATCATCATTTACTTGGAATTCCAAGTATTTACGATTTGTTTTTCGAAGTGCATCAAGAGAAACTTCTTCTAATAACTTCCCTTCATGAATAATCCCCATACGATCTACTAGTTGTTCTATTTCAGCTAAAATGTGGCTGGAAATCAATATCGTGATATTTCTTTCTTGTGCTAAAGATTTAATAAGCTTTCGCATTTCTTTAATACCAATTGGATCTAAGCCGTTTGTCGGTTCATCTAATATTAATAGTTCTGGATAATGGAGAAGGGTTCGTGCGATTCCGAGTCGCTGTTTCATTCCTAATGAGTATTTTCCTACTAGTTTTTTTGTTTCATGTTCTAGCCCTACAATTTCTAATGCCTCTTCAATCGCATTCCTTTTATGAACGCCGATTATTTTTGCATTAATTAATAGATTCTCTTTTGCAGTTAAGTTTTCATAGAACCCTGGAACTTCAACGATAGAACCAATTCTTCTTAAAATTTCCTTTTGGTTGTTCGAAAAATCCTCTCCGAATATTTCGATTTTTCCGCTTGTAGGTTTTATAAGACCGAGCAGCATTCGAATTGTTGTTGTTTTACCCGCACCGTTCCGGCCAATGAAGCCGTAAATCTCTCCTTGATTTACATTTATATTTAGATTATCTACTGATTTTTGCTTGCCATAAATTTTAGTTAAGTTTGTTGTTTGTATAATTGTGTTTATGTTGAACACCTACTTTCTCTAAGCTCTTAAGTACATAATAAGAAGGAGGGTTTAACTGCTGCTTAATCATTTCTTAACTGTTTCTTAAAAACAGTTTGTTTTGGAATGGAAAAGCTAAAGGTGGTTCTTTTCCACGGAATACTTTCTGCCCATATTTGACCGCCGTTCTTTTCTACGAGGGCTTTTGCGATAGCAAGTCCTAGGCCGCTCCCACCATGAGAATGATTTCTTGATTGATCAATTCGGTACATTCTCTCAAATACGTTATCTAGTTCGTCTGTTGAAATACCAGGTCCTTTATCCCAAATGAGCAGCTGATAGTCGTTAGTCATTTCTAAAAGTTCGATTCCTACTATTTTTCCAGGCTTTCCGTAATGTATAGCGTTTTTTAGGAGATTATTTATAACTCGCATAAGACTAAAAGAATCGGCTGTAATGATGCAAGGTTTTTCTGGAATATTAACCTGTAACTCAATACCATGTTTTGATAGTTCAGGTAAAAACTCGATTAGTGATTCTCTAGTAATCTCTGAAAAATCAAATTGTTCTTCCTTTAGTGGAAATTCATCAGCATCAAGCTTTGCCATATTGAATATTCCATCAACTAATTGTTTTAAGCTATTTGATTTATTTGAGAGTATTGCAAGGTAGTCCAGTTTTTCTTCCTCTGAAGCAGCTATACCATCCTTTAATGCGTCAATATATCCAATAATAGAAGTAAGAGGTGTTCGAATATCATGCGAGATACTAGATAGAAGTTGCTTCCTAGCCTTTTGAGACTTTTTGGCTTCAACTTGTACTCTTTCTAGCTCAGTTATTAATTCATTTATAGAAAAAATGACGTCATCTAGTGAATGATCGTTATTGGTATATAGTCTTGTATGTAGATTACCGTTAATGGCGCGTTTTAATTTCGTAACCATGGACTTCCGAGTTTGAATAACAGTAAGTCTTGTACAGAAAAGACTTACTGTTATAACGATAAGGATAATGAATAAAATTAATCTTAATATGTGGAACATATCTATAAATAGAAGTCCGGTAATGATTATAAACTGCAATAGAATGAGATAGAGGACTTTGTCATTCTTCATTTTTCTCACCTACAAATTTATAACCAATGCCCCAAACTGTTTGGATAAACTTAGGATTTGAAGGATCAATTTCTATCTTTTTTCTCAGTTTTCTAATGTGTACCATGACGGTATTATCATCTTCTATATAATTACTATCCCAAACGTTGCGGAAGAGTTGCGTTTTTGTAAAAACCTGTTCAGGATTTGAGGCGAAGAACTTTAATAGTTCAAGTTCTTTTCCAGTTAAAGATATTTCTTTGTCATCTACGTTAACTATGTACTTGTTTACATCAATTGTTAGCCCTTTGAATGTTAGGGGTGTTTTTTCTTGTACGCTAGCATTACTTCCTAATACTAAAAAACGCCTCATAAGAGCTTTTACTCTAGCAACCACTTCATTCATACTAAAAGGCTTTGTAATATAATCGTCTGCGCCTATGCTTAAGCCTAAAATTTTATCTACTTCTTGATCTTTAGCAGTGAGCATTAATATTGGGATATTTGTTTTGTTTCTAAGTCTTCTACATACCTCGATACCATCAACTTTAGGCATCATAAGATCTAATATGATGAGGTTATATTTGTTTTGTTCAAATAAGTGAAGAGCCTCTTCACCATTTATAGCGATATCTACTGTATATAGTTCTCGCTCTAGATACCTTTTTAATAAATCTCGTATTTCTTTTTCATCGTCTGCTATAAGTACACGGATATCTTCCATCGTTTCACCTGCTTATAATAGAGTGTTGTATTTTTTTTTCGGTAATGAAAAATACAATAGTTATCTCATTATATACTATGAATTGTTAAAATAAGGTTGTAAGTATAGAATCAAATGGAGAAATGCAAATGCATGATAATCTACTAAAGATTTATAGTTGAGAGAAACCGAGTGGGGAGAGGGGAGATTTAAGATACTCTTATAATGCTGCATAAAGAAGAGATAAATCTATCAAAAAAGTTTTGAAAAGTTATTGACTATTACTATATAGAGGTGTAATATTATACA
>NZ_JAJJBY010000078.1:0-7216 GCF_022625245.1 Bacillus sp. TL12
AAAGAGACTCCGCCTTTTCAACATACAATGAACTTCAACAATTACTAGCTACTTCCTAAACATTGTTCCTCATTTACCAACCTGTTTATGCTTTTTTCAAACTTTGCAACAGAATCAACTTTTCGCCTCTCTATATCTCTTCTGAAGTATTTGCACCAGAACCTTTTTGATTAATATATTTATTGGAAAAGCATGTTCACAGATGCTTCTGCTATCCTAATTATAGAAGCTATTTTGAACGTAAGAAATTTGTAAGGAATGGATAAGAAAAAAGAAATTTTTCTTGTGTAAGATAAAAATATAAAGAAGAGTGAAAGGGGGATTCACCGTTTGTTAGGATAAAAATAATCATTATGAAGATAATTACGAATTCCATGTTGCCCTTTTGTCATTGGTGGGGATGATAGCTGTGTAGTTAGTACGAAACAACAAGCAACCGCCCATACAATATGGATAGAGGAGAGGAATGTTTTATGAAAACACGTAGTCAAATTACATTTGTAAGTCTTGCCCTTTTAATAGCTGGAAGTTCCCTGTTATACACGACTCCAACCTCAATTGTAAAAGCAGAGCCCACTGAAAATGTATCTAGTTCGTCACACACAAGCACTCAACGAGATCGTAATTCCGTCAAACAAGCAATGCGGGATACATTGCATCTTGGATTCCCAGGGATACTTGCTAAAACTTCTGAGGGTGGAAAAACATGGAGTTATGCAGCTGGGATAGCGGATCTGAGTACCAAGAAACCAATGAAAACAGATTTTCGTTTTCGAATTGGCAGCGTGACAAAGACGTTCACTGCAACAGTTGTACTGCAATTGGCCGGAGAGAACCGCTTGAATCTAGACGATTCTATTGAAAAATGGTTGCCTGGTGTCATTCAGGGAAATGGATATGACGATAAACAGATTACTATCCGGCAATTATTGAATCACACAAGTGGTATCGCTGAGTACACAAGGTCAAAGGATTTTAATATGATGGATACAAAAAAATCTTATACTGCTGAAGGATTAGTAAAGATGGGAATTTCCATGCCCTCAGATTTTGCTCCAGGGAAGAGCTGGTCGTATTCAAATACAGGATATGTATTACTAGGGATTCTTATTGAAAAAGTAACTGGGAACAGCTATGCGGAAGAAATTGAAAATCGGATTATTGAACCGCTTGAATTATCGGATACATTCTTACCTGGAAATTCAAGCGTGATACCAGGAACCAAGCATGCCCGTGGATATATCCAACTAGACGGCGCAAGTGAGCCAAAGGATGTTACTTATTATAACCCAAGTATAGGTAGCTCGGCTGGAGATATGATTTCTACTGCAGATGACTTAAACAAATTCTTCTCTTCCTTACTCAGTGGCAAATTACTGAAGGAACAGCAACTAAAACAAATGCTTACTACAGTTCCGACAGGAAGAGCAGAAATTGATGGATATGGTCTTGGAATCTATGAAACTAAGCTTCCAAACGGTGTCTCGATATGGGGACATGGAGGCAGCATTCCAGGGTTTATTACTTTTGCTGGAGGTACACTTGGAGGTAAGCATACGTTAGCCGTCAATTTGAACAGCTTAGGAAAAGCTGACAATCCTGATCCTTTTAAAAATATTTTACTTGCTGAATTTAGCAAGTAGGCAAAAAGGAAAACCGGATAAACTTTGTCATAGTTTTTATGGCTCTAGTGCAAAAAATCTAAGAAGCTTGGACATACTGATAGTATCAATCTAGGGGTACCGCCCCATCGCCATCAAGCTAAGAAAATACACCTCCCCCAGAACGAGATTTTGTCCTAACTTGTAATAAAAAAGCTCATTTTTTCGTTTTGGGGTGGATTTGTTTTCTTAAGTTGATGGGCATGTATCTAAACCATATACATCGATATTACAGAAAATAACGAGTACATCGATACGATGCACACGTTATTTTTTACATTATGTACGATTTTTTCTAAACAAAGAAGTGTCATCATCTATCCCCTATTATTATCCAATGTTAAGCTGTCTTGCCCTTCTTCCCCATAGTTTCCTCCATAGTACTACCGAAGCAACAGTAAGTAAAAAAGTAGTAATCACACTTCCTTCAATTCCAAATGCTCCCCCATGTAATGTTTCCGGGCCACGCGTTGTTGATTTAAATAAAGGAGTCGAATATATTGTCATTCCACTTACTGCAAAACCGTACACATTATATTGAGCCCAGTTCCATATAGAATGCCAAGCACATATCCCCCAAAGACTATTCTCTTTTAACACATAAAATGCCGCAAATACACCAACTAATATGATATTTGATATAGAAAGAATTGTAATACCTGGGTTAAGTAGATGGAGAAATCCAAATAAAAATGAGGTAACAACGACTCCAACCCATATCCGACTCCTAACTGAAATAACTGGAAATAACCAACCACGTACAACAATTTCTTCTGTAGCACCTTGTACTAAAAATGCAACTAAAGAACCTAGAATACCTAATATGACGGTGGTAGTAATATGCTGAATTTGCAACTGTACAAATCCTGTTATAACAAGGAGTAATACCGGTATTGATATAAATATAAACCCTACTAGAGCTCCCCTTAAATACTTTCTTAAAAATTGTTCTTTCCAAAAACCAATTGATGAAAATGGTCGTTTCTCTACAAAGCGAATCCATAAAAAGACACTTACAATTGCACCTCCAAATGTGAGTAACATTTCTAAATTATTATAAATTCCCTTCATAAATGTCGTTTCTGCTTTTGGCAAGAACAACATAGATAAAATAAACAATTCACCTAGACTTAAAAATACAACCGATAATATTACCGCCAAAATTGGATATACTTTCTTGCGCCCTTTCTTTGCTACTTCGATTGTTTTGAACCGGCTATTGTTCAAAGTTATTCCTCTCTTTCTGTTTTAGTTTTCACCTATTACAGATATTTCCTATTTCGCATTACATCTATTATTCCCATAATTTTAAATGCAACAAGGACTGCTACTAATACTTACCTAGGAGGATGTTTAAACTAGAAATACTACATTCATAAAAAGGAACTTATTTTTTCATTTTGTTAGATACATGCCATTCAATCAACCCCTTGCTATAGTAATATTATTAAAACATAAGTCACCCCAAAGAAATCCATTTGTTTCCAACACTTGCTATTTCCCACCATTTGTTGTAAGATAGGTCTTAAGGTCAAATTTATAACAGTTTTACTTTACATATTATCAAGCATCTATTATGGATCATAAGTGTTCCTAATCGGTTTTTGATAATATGTGAATTTTTATTTTCGTTGAAATAAGACGGATCATATTGTAATTTATTTTTCTTATTTTTAGGAGGCATTTACCATGACATTAACAGGTAAAGTAAAATGGTTTAACAGCGAAAAAGGTTTCGGTTTCATCGAAGTTGAAGACGGTAACGATGTGTTCGTTCACTTCTCTGCTATCACTGGCGACGGTTTCAAATCTCTTGACGAAGGTCAAGAAGTTAGCTTCGAAGTTGAAGACGGTAACCGCGGACCTCAAGCTAAAAACGTTGTAAAGCTATAATTTAAGCAATAAAAAGGTTGTTACCATCGCACGGTTAACAACCTTTTTAATATATAATTTAAAAATTTTACATAAAAGGAGTGGTCACATGTATCGCAATCGAAAGAACGATGTAGCAGAAGTACCACCAGAACAAACCCCTGTTTGGGAATGTGAATCAGAGGATTGTTTAGGATGGATGAGAAAGAACTTTTCATTTGAAGAAGAGCCAAAATGCCCTTTATGTAAAAGTAACATGAAAAGCGGAGAACGTTTATTACCTAAATTAGGTTAATGATTTCGTATCCCTCTTATCTTTCGATGAGAGGGATTTTTATTACTCCTCTCCATAACTGATATAAAAAGAACCATGCATATTATAGACCATGGTTCTTTTCCAAATCCGTTCGTATCATAGAGTAGACACAAGCATCATGTTGTTTTTCCCCTTGCTGAATATATCCGCGCAGTATTCCCTCTTTCTGAAATCCTATTTTGGACAACATCCTACACGAGGTAACATTTTCAGGATATGTAATTGCTCCAATTCTAAATAAACCTAACTCCTGAAAACTATAAGCAATAACTTTTCGAGTAGCTTCTGATGCATATCCCTTTCCCCAATAGAAAGGATGTAAATCATAACCAATTTCAGAACGTTTACTCCAAAGTTGCAAATTATTTAATCCAATTGTGCCAATTAATGTACCTGTTTCTTTTAATACAATTCCCCATCGAATTGCACGTTTTTCAAAATAATTTTTTGAAAAAGATTCGATCATGCGTGACGCTTGACCAAATTCTGTAAAATAATTCATTCCATAATAACGTGTTACTTCTTCAAGCGAAAAGATTTCATATATTTTTTGACAATAAGATTGATCAATTTCAACTAAACGTAATCGTTCTGTTTCTAAAACAGGAAATGCCATGAAACCCCTCCCTTTCTTGCTACTAATTTATTATATCAGAAAAACCATCTCTTATTAGAAGATTCATCATAAATACAAACCTATTTTCAAAATCAATGAAACAAGATTTCTTGATATTTTCTTAATTCGCAGCCCTATCATCTTTATTCATCTAAAATTGGATATTTATGTTAAAATATTCATAAACAATACGGCACATTGTTATTCAACATGAAGATTAGGGTTATATTAGCGGAGGTGACTGAAAAATGTACATTTTTATAGGCATTGCTCTCTTGTTCATTTTGCTTGTTTTTTTATTCGCACAGAAATTCACACCCAACTCAGCGATGATGACAAGTTTCAAAGGAAACAGCTTCAAGACATTTATAATTGCACTTGTAATCGCCTCAGCATTATCACTTTCTTATGGGCTTTATCACGCAGCTACTTATCAACCTTCCATGCTAAATATTAAAATAAACAACACGCAATACATCGTTTCAGGTGATATCGGTGAATTTGGCTACTTCTCAGAACAATTAATCAAAAAAGAAAAAGAAGCTGAACTTTATTTCACTTCTTGGAAAACATTAAATCTAGAAAATCCTCAAATTACAATTAACTACCCTTCTGGTAAAAAAGAGTCTTGGAAACCGAATATTTCTCTAATAAAAAATACATCCACAAAAGAGTTAAAAGAAAAATATAAAATAAAAGAGATTTATGCTCTTTCTCCTTATTCATTTAAAGAATCCGGGGACGTCACATTAGCAATTACAGAAAATAAAACGATGCGTGCTAAAACTGTAATCAAAGTTAAATAGTAAAGAACTTTTAGTAAAAACAGACGAAATCCCTCTCTTATACTAGAGAGGGATTTCGTCAAAAATATAAAAATTCCTTTATTCAAAATGATTATTCAATGCTTTTACAATCTTCTCTGCCGTTTTCTTTCCATTTCCTATACAAGCTCCAATACCCACACCATAATATGATGCCCCGACTAAATATACATTTGGAAAAATAGCTAATAATTTCTCATTTAAAGATTGAACCGCATGGTTATGTTCCAAATGATAATTTGGCATTAAATCTTTCCAGTCCGTAACTTCAACAACTTGCGGTTCTCCCTGAATCCCAAGACTTTTCTCAATATCAGATAAGGCAACTTGAACTAATTCTTCCTTACTTTTATGTTTCATTTTTTCATAAACAGGATTTGAACTTTTATAAAACATCCTTACCAATAAATTTTGCTTATCTGATGTATGCTTCCATTTCCTACTCGTCCACGTACATGCATCACAAAGTAAATCACTATTTTCTGAAACAATGAAACCCGTTCCATCCGCCGGTAATTGCTCATCAGGTATTTCAAATCCTAAATAAACGCTAATCAGGGAAGAATTTTTCAACTTATTGAAATCATCATCTAATTCATTAGAACTTAATAATGTTTGTGCAATATTATGTGGAGCAGCTAAAACAACGTAGTCCGCTTTTATTGTTTCTTGATTTGAAAAAGAAACTTCATATCCATCGCTGACTCTTTCTACATTCGTCGTTACTACTCCTTTTTGTATTTCTGTCTCCGTCAATTCCTCTTCTAAACGATTAATAATCGTAGAAAGGCCTTTTTTAAATGATAAAAACTTCTTATTCCCAACAGCTTGAAATTGTTTTTTATTTACTTCAAAGCCTTTTATAATACTGCCATATGTATTTTTATAATCAAGTAAATACGGTAGTGTAGACGCCATGGTAAGCTCATTCAGTTTACCAGAATACACTCCTGAAAGAACAGGCGAAATTTGCTTCTCAACTAACTCTTTTCCTAAAAAACTTTCTAAAAATACAGCGAGTGATGTATCTTTCGTAAAATCTTTGTTCTTTGTAATGAAGTCTTTCAACGCAATGATTTTCCCCTTCGTTGAAACTAACGTACTACTAAATAACGATTCTACACTCATCGGTATACCAAATACTGTGTCAGCAGGAATCGGATGCAACGTATCATTTGCGTAAATATAAGAAATGCCCGTTTCGTTGTATACTAATTCCTCGTCTAAATGTAATTCTTTTACAAACGGCATAACATTTTCATTTCGAGCAACGATCGAATCGGCCCCTGTTTCCATAATAAAATCTTTTTCTTTCACACTGCGAATTTTCCCGCCTAAATATTCATTTTTTTCTACAAGGATTAATTCCAAATCTATATTGTAATCCTTCTTTAATCTTTCTAAGTAATATATAGTAGAAAGCCCTGTAATTCCTCCACCTATGACAACAACTGTTTTCATACTTGCTGCGCTCCTAACCGATACTATAATAAACTCCTTTATTATTATAACCAAAAATTAGCTTTCTCGACTAGCAGCTGACAAAGTTCGTAAAATGTACATACTATTTCTACTTATGCTTTCAATAACATTATATAGTTAATTAATTTGTCTAGTTCTTGGCTAACAGTAAGCACCTTTTCATGTTGAAATCCATAATTAGATACTAATGTAAATAGTTCTTCTTTTTTCACCTCAATGATTTGCTCTAATTTTCTCAGCTCCATATCGTATATAATCTCTCCAATTTAAAATGTATGTACTTTAGTATAAAGTATTTACATAATAAGTAAAAGTATCATTTTTAAGTCAATCTGACATCTTTAAGAACCAATGAGTGAATATACTCTAATTCAAATAGGATATGAAGAACTAAACATGCTATGTCAAAAAAAGAGACTTAGAAGGATCATTTCCTGATATTATC